>CAMKFB010000009.1 GCA_946411735.1 uncultured Selenomonadales bacterium | reverse complement strand
CCGTATTAACGTCTCGCACAAAATGTATTGTTTAGATTTCAAAGAACGCGTGTCGCTTCAAACGACTTGCGCATGATAACAATCGGCAATCTGTTTGTCAAGCGCTTTTTTTTTTAAATTTTTTAGCTGCGCATCACGCCCGAGACCAACATAAAACTCAGGATCAAAAAGATGATGCAGCCCACGAACGATAAAAGCCAGTCCGGCATGTAGCGCCAGATGATGTCGTACGTCAATTTCTCCAGCGACATCGGCGACTCCTTGTCCGCGATCGGCAGGTATATCAGCGCCCCCAACGCCGTCCCGAATACGATGATGAATATCAGCCCGATGATGATGTCAAGCGGCGGCAACGGTCTCATCCTCCTTAAGTTCGTTCTTCTCGCGGTCAATTTTAGCCCCTTTCAAGCCCTTAGTCAACGAAATTTCTTGATCAGCGCCGCCTTTGCTCGTATACTTAACGGCGAAATTTTTTTCGATTGAGGTGACATTATGCCCGCTACTTCCGTCAGTTATAAGTGCCCGAATTGCTCCGCGCCGCTGTCGTTTCAGCCCGGTCACGACAAGGTCACTTGCGAATATTGCGGAGCCGAACTCGATATCGCCGCCGTCGATCAACTCTTTCAAGCTAAACAGGAAATGGCGGCTCGAGAGCGCGAAGCTCAAGAGGCTAAGTGGGACACCGATAACGCCGGCTCGGATTGGGATTCCAACGAAAGCGCCGCGCTCAAGGCGTTCACCTGCTCGAGCTGCGGCGCCGAACTAATCTGCGACGAAAATACGATGGCGACCGAGTGCGTCTACTGCGGCAATCCCACGATGATCCCCAAGCGTTTCGACGGCATGCTCAAGCCTGATTTCGTCATCCCCTTCAAAAAAACTAAAGCCGACGCCGTCGCCGCGCTCAAAAAATTTTACGAGGGCAAAACGCTCCTTCCCGCCGCTTTCACCGCCAACAATCGCGTCGAGGTCATCCAGCCCATGTACGTCCCATTCTGGCTGTTCGATACCAATCTCGAGGGTCACGCCACCTTCCGTGCTCAAAAAATTCACGTCGTCGATGCCGGCAGGGAAATTATTAAGACCACGTCCGTCTTCAATGTCGAGCGCGGCGGCAATATGAAGTTCGAGCGCGTGCCCGTCGACGGCTCCAAAAAGATGAACGATGATTTTATGGACAGCATCGAGCCCTTCAATTATAAGGACCTCGTGCCGTTCAGCGCCGCTTATCTCACCGGCTACCTCGCCGATAAGTATGACGTCACCGCCGAACAGTCAGCCGCTCGCGCCGATCAACGCGTCGAACAAACCGTCAAAGAGGTGCTCGCCGCCGCCGTCAAGGGCTATGATACCGTCGAGGAGCAATCCTGCGCCGTCATCAAAAACGACGGCAAGGTTTCTTACGCGCTCGTGCCCGTGTGGATTCTCACCACGCGCTACAACAATCAGCCCTATACTTTTATGATGAACGGTCAGACCGGCAAGGTCGTCGGCTCGCTCCCTTACGATTCGACCAAGGCGCTCCTTTATCCCGGCGGCATCGCGCTCGTCGTCGCGCTCGTCGCTTTCTTCCTGATCGGCATGCTCATTTGATCGAAAGGAGTTCGTCATGAAAAAATTTTTTTTGCTGGCGGCGCTGCTGCTGTTGATGTTGACGGCGGTGGCGGCGGCTCAACCGTCGGAGCCGATTCGTCAATCGTCGATCATAAAATCGGTGACGGATTCGGCGGAGCTGTTGAGCGCCGATCAAGAGCAGGCGCTGACGACCAAAGTTCAATCGCTCGAAACGAAACACGGCGTCCGAATTGGAGTCGTTACGCTCAAAAGCGCGCGCGGACTCGAGATTAAATCGATCGCCGATAACCTTCTCGACGATTATTTTGCGGGCGGGCGCAACGGCTCGATCGCGCTGATCGTCGTGATGGACACGCATCAGTGGTACATCTCGACCGACGCGCAGATGAAGCGCCGCATCACCAATGAGGACGGCATCCCCTATCTGAAGGAGCAATTTGTGTCGGAGATGACGGCGGGCAAATTCTACGAGGCGTTCAATAATTACGCCGACTCGCTTGATCGAATGCTCGCCTATTATGAGCAGAATGATATGCCCTTCGGTCATTCGACGGGCGTGGCGCCGGAGGCGATTGGCGGCGCGTTCATCGTCTTTCTGATTACGATGTTCACGGTGCGCTCGTCGATGATCGCGGCGATGAGCAACGTGCATCAGGCGTCGGAGGCAAGCGATTATCTTATAAGAAACAGCGTTGATATAATCGATTCGCGCGATATGTTTTTGTTCACGCGCGTCACTCGTCAATCCAAAAGCCGCGGGCGCTCGGGCGGCGGCGGAGGCGGCGGGGGCGGTGGTCACGGCGGGGGCGGCGGCTCATTTTGAGTCGTCGTTCTTGACGGCGCGCCGAATATGATTTACACTGTCGAAAAAAAATCGGAGGTGAGCGGAATGGTTGTCGTTTACTCAATCGAGGAGTGCCCTTGGTGCCATAAGGTCAAGCGGTATCTCGAGTCGAAGGGCGTCGAATACGAAGAGCGCAACATCGACATCAACGAGGATTATTACAATCAATGCGTGAAACTCTCGGGCGATTCGATGGTGCCGGTCACGACCATCGACCACGAAGAGTACGTCGTCGGTTTCGACAAGGACAAGCTCGATAAGCTGCTGTGTCTTTGATCGGCGCCGAAATGACAGCAACGCCGCCAGCGTTAATGAGCGCAAGCTCGACGTCGGCGGCGTTTTTGATTGTCAACGTGCCGCTTGTCGGGCGAAGTATCGCATCAACATATATCCCGCCGCGTACATCGTCCCGCCGCTCGAAGACAGCGCCGCCCGCAATGTCGCCGCGTCGCTCGACAGCGATTCGATCATCGACCGCCGTTGATCGTTGATTCCGTGAGTAAGCTCGGCGATGCCCTCTTTGATGTAAGCCGGCAGTTCGGCGTAATGAATGATGTTGGCGGCCATCACCGCGTGAGTCATCTCATGCGCCAGCACGCGCTCGAAAGAAATTTCGCCCGTCCACGTCCCGTCGGCGTCGTAATATGCCGTGTTGATTTGCAACGCCAACGCCGATGTCGCGCCGGTCTTGAGCATGTATCGATGTCCCGCGCGCGCCATGAAATTTCCGCTCGAAACAAATTTGATCTCAAGCTCGCGAACCGTCGCCGCTCCGCGCGGATCGAACGAATAATTTTCGCCGTAGGATTCTTGGATCAGCTCGAGCGCACCCTTGAGTTGCCAATTATATAAGTTGCGGACGATGAGCCGTTGAATTTTGTCGAGGGTGTTTTGAGGCGGAACGTTGACGGTCAGCCCGTCGAGCTCGAATGATGTGGTCGCGGGATAATCGACGACGTTCGGCTTCACGACGCTCGACGTGTCGACGCCGATAATCGAACCGGTGTCCCCGCTGTCGAGATCGATCCCGCATTTATCGATC
This sequence comes from uncultured Selenomonadales bacterium, assembly GCA_946411735.1. GTDB lineage: Bacteria > Bacillota > Negativicutes > Selenomonadales > Selenomonadaceae > Quinella. The sequence goes on along the minus strand of CAMKFB010000009.1, from coordinate 46,757 downwards.
AAAAATTTTTCGGCACTCGAGGCGCGCTCGCAATCGAATAGAAATCGATCGATCAGCCCGTCAAGCCCGTCGAAATTCGAGCATGCTCGGAGCGCTTCGTCGACCGCCGCCCGACCAATCGATGGCGTCTCGACCAGCGCCCGCATAAATCGTCGGATCACTTCCCGTTGCATCGCTCATAACCTCCGCCGCAAATAATTGTTGACAACGCCCGTCGTTTGCGCTAAAAATTTTACCACTGATTAAGATTTTTGGAGAGGACAATGCAAAAATTTATCGAGCTCGGGAAAAAAATTTATGACTTGAATAATCCGCGGGAGGCGCATCGGTTTGCGGTGTTCATCGCGCGCTGCCTGCTCAATCGGCGGCGAATGAAACGCGTGGTGGAGTTTTTCGACGGCGACGAATTACTCCGTCAGGTCGCGGAAAATTTTCCGTACGTCTACGAACAGCCGACGCGGGCGTTTTTTTATCATCGTTCGACGTTCGATGAGCGCGTGCGCCTGATTGAGGATCACATGAAATTTTTGCGCGCGAAACTCCAACCGCAGGCGCTGCTCGATCTTTATTCGGATCGGACGCTGGATTTGTGGTCGATGCCGCTCGACGATCGGCTCGGCTCGATGAGTTTGGTGCTCCGCGCGGAGCCGGGGCAAAGGAAAGAAGGATTGGCGGCGCTGATGTTGCGCTTGCCGGACGGCGAGTCGATATATCAGATAATGTTTTGGATCGCGCGGGATCGGTCAGGCGATTGGTCGATGTGGATCGGGGCGCTGCAGGGACCGAATATGGACGGCGCCAAGGACATCATCAAGGTGATCACGAAAAAATGTCACGCGTATCGAACGAAAAATTTGATCCTGTACGCGGCGCAAGCGACGGCGCGGACGCTCGGGCTCGAAAAAATTTATGCCGTTACCAACGAGGGGTATTATGCCAATAATCATGTGCGCAGCGATCGGAAGTTGAAGACGTCGTTCAGCGATTTTTGGCAGGAGGCGGGCGGCGTTCACACGGATGATGCTCGGTTTGACGAGTTGCCGTTGGTCGAGAAGCGCAAGACCGTCGAGGAAATTCCTTCGCATAAGCGCGCGACCTATCGACGGCGGTTCGCTTTGCTCGACGCTCTCGACGAGGCGGTCGAAAAAAATCTGGCGGGAGTGATGATATGAGATTGGCGATTTTCGAGAACATCATGACGCCCGGCGGTCACGAGGTCGATTTCGATCGGATCATCGTCGAGGAGTTTAAGGCGCTCGGGCATGAAATTGTTTTCTTCGTCCCCGAGAATTTCTCGTTTCAATTCGATTACAAGGTGCCCGTCGAAAGGCTCAGTGGCGACGCCGTCACCTACTCGAGCGTCCGAGGGCTGAAGAAAATTTTTTCCGCCGCCAAGCGCGAGATCAATCGCCAACGTTGGTACCGCCAACTGCTCAACCGTCAAGACGAGTTCGATGCCTTGATCATTCCCACATCCACCTATCGATATCTCCGCGCGCTCAATCACAACGCCCTCCGTCACATCGACAAGCCGCTCATTTTTATCCTCCACGGCATCAATCCCTCCGAGGTCGACAAGTTTTTCGGCGAGGCTCAACGGCTGATCGATTATCCCAATGTCCGTCTCGTCGTGCTCACCTTCGGCGACTCGATCTTCGGGCGCCGCCTCAAAAATGTTTTTCCGATCAGCCCGCCCACTTACACCCCGCGCGATATCGTCTATCAACCGTCGCCCGCTCCGCGCGAAGCGCTCAAGATCGGTTTCTACGGTCAGTATCGCCGCGAAAAAAAGTTGGAGGCGCTCCTTGACGTTTATCTCCGTCAAAAATATAAGCGTTCCGTCGAGTTGATCGTTCAGGGCTCGACGATGCACGACGAGGATGCTGCCGATTTCGAGCGCATCATCAAAAAATATTCCGCTCAGCCGATCACTTTTCGACACGAGGGCTTGATCGGCGCCGAGTGGCAGCGCGCCATTGCCGACGTTGATGCTCTGTTGATGCCTTATTCCGCGCCCCGCTATCGGTATCATTGGGGCGGCATGCTCTTCACCGCAATCGGTTTCCAAAAGCCCGTCGTCGCCAGCGATGACATGAACCCTGAAGTCTTTGAGCGTTATCGGATCGGCGAGACATTCTCGAGCGGCAACGTCGACGAGCTCGGGCGCGTTCTCGAGTTCTTTATAAATAATTTCGATCAAAACTTCGATCAGTATCATCGATCGCTCCGCGCGGCAGCCGACGAGTATTCGCCTCAAAACTTCGCGCGCCGCCTTCAAAATATTATCGGTTGGGAGGACTCCAATGGCTGATGTTTCCGTCCTCATCCTCGCCAAAAACGAAGAGAAATTTATCGGCGCTTGCCTCGACAGCGTCAAAAACTTCGCCGACGAGATTCTTGTCATCGACGACGGCTCCACCGATCACACCGCCGATATCGCCCGCTCAAAAGGCGCCAAGGTGATCGCTCACGCCCTCGACGGCAATTGGGGCGCGCAACAGACTTTCGCGATCGAACAGGCGTCATGCGACTGGATTTTTTTCATTGACGCCGATGAGCGCGCCACCGATCAATTGTCCGACCACATCAAGGAAATCCTCCGCGCGGATGATCGATCAAATGCTTATGCCGTCGCAAGGCTGAGCTACTTTTGGGGGCAACCGCTCCGGCACGGCGGCTGGTTCCCCGATTACGTCGTCCGACTCCTGCCGCGCCAAGGCTCTTACGTCACAGGCTTCGTTCACCCCAAAATTCATCACAACTGTCAAGAGACCAAGCTGCCGTCGAATGAATATCTCGTCCACTATCCGTATCGCGATTGGGATCACTACTTCGGCAAGCTCAATTTCTACACCACACTTGCCGCTCGAAAGGCTAAGGAGGAAGGCAAATCCGCCTCGCTCCTCGACATGATCCTCCACCCGATGTGGGCGTCGTTTCGAATGTATTTTCTCCGCGGCGGCTTCCTCGACGGCAGGATCGGCTTCGTGTTGTCGGCGTTCCATTTTTTCTACACCATGGCGAAATACGTCAAGCTGTATTACCTCGACCGCGAAAACGTCCACGTCACCGAAAAAATTGATTAACGCGCCGCGCCGTGCTACAATCGGCGGCGAAATGAGTGATTCGATGTATAAAAATATTCTCGTCAGCGCGCTGGTCAATCTCGGCGACGTCGTCCTCACCACGAGTGCCCTCGCGCTGATCAAAAAAAATTTCCCCGACGCTCGCATTACGATGCTCGTCAAGCGCGTCGTCAGCGATGCCGTCAAAAACAATCCCGTCGTCGATGATGTGATCGTCCTCGACTATCGCGCCAAGGAAAATTCCCTGTCGAAAATGTTCTCGACCGTCAAAGATATTCGCCGACGCCGTTTCGATCTCTACATTTCCTTCGATCGAAAGCTCCGTCCGGCGCTGTTGGCGTGGTTCGCGCGCATTCCCAAGCGCGTCGGTCCGAGCAAGGTCTTCGACGACAAAAAAAGTTCCGTGACGAAGTTCTATACCGACGTGATTGCAATCGATCACGATCTCGATCGGACTCTGCAGGCGCGGACGTATCAGACGATCGTCAAGAAATTTTTCGGGCTCGACGGTTGGTCGGAGCCGGTGTTCGCGCGCATTACCGACGACGCTCGAGCCAAGGTCAATCTTTTGTTCGATCGGCTGCCGGCGGCTCGATTGAAGATCGCGTTGTGCGTCAAGGGCACTTTCGAGTTGAAGACTTATCCGAAGGAGTATTTTGCGGAAGTCGTTCGAGCGCTCCGCGCGGAGTATGATGCGGCATTTTTTGTGGTCGGAGCGCCGAGTGATCGAGAGTACGCCGAGACCGTTATCGCCGCAATCGGCTCGACCGTTGAAAATTTTTGCGGCGAAACTTCGTTGATCGATCTTGCCGAGATTTTCAGGCGCGTCGATTTGTTCATCACCGTCGACACCGGCGCCGCTCACATCGCCGCCACCGCATCCGTCCCAATGGTCGTGATGTTCGGCTGCACGCCCGTCGAACGCTGGCACCCGATCAATCCCAACGCCGTCGCACTCTCGTCGAACGAATCATGCTGTCCCTGCTCCGTCAAGCCAGAGCAATGCCCGTCGCATCCCAAGCCGAATTGTTTGTATCATATCATTCCCGCGGACGTGCTCGACGCGTGCAAAAAATTATTGGAGGCGCATCATGATTTCAACCGATAAGTTGATTTTGACCGACGAACTTTTTTTGGGGAGGGGCAATCACAAGGAAGTCTACATTCACCCCACCGATAAAAATCTTTGCGTCAAGATTTTATTCGTCGAGCCCGATGAGGATTTCGAGCGCGAAATGCGCTATCGTCGAGCGCTTAATAAACGCGCCGAGTCCATGACGCTCCTCACCAAATATTACGGTGAGGTCGACACCAACAGGGGGCGCGGCTACGTTTTCGAGAATGTGATCGATTTCGACGGCAGTCAAAGTCGCACGCTGCTCGAGTGCCTCAACAATCCGTCGTCGATCGGCACTCTTGTCAAGGTATTGCTCGATTTCAAACACGACTTCATCGGACAGAAATTCGCCGCCGCCGGCATGGATCCCGATAATTTTCTCGTCCAACGCACGGCGCCGACCGCGCGGCGCATCCGCATCATCGACAACATCGGTACCTCCGCGCGCGTGCCGCTCATTTATTACTCCGATTTCCTCATGGCTCGTCGCGCAAAAAAATATTGGAAGCGCTTTGTCCGCGAGATTCAACTCGAGCACGGCAACATCATCACCGCCGCCATCGCTCAAATGCTGCTGCTGTCATAAACTGTCGAGGTCGCTTAATGAATATTTGTCTGCTTGTCAAGGACTTCGCCGTCGGTAAAAAATTTTCCAAGGACGGGCTCCCGACCAAAAGCGGCGCCGAGTTCCATGCCGAAAATCACGCCCGACAATTGATCGCGCTCGGCAACCGCGTCACGATTATGGCGAAGAAACGCCATTACTTCACCGCTGCCCGAGAAAATCTCGACGGAATTGATCTCGTCCGATTGCACGCGCCCTTCCGCTGGCTCGAGATCATCCTCCGACTGCTCACGACGCATCGCGATATCGATGCTTATTATATTATCGGCATCCCTTCGTTTGCGATTTGGGCAATCCTGTTCGCGCGGCTGTTCAATAAGCCGGTGACGTTGGCGCTGACCGGCAAGGCGGAGATTTTCGATCGCGGCGCGAGTTGGCGGCACAAAATTTTTTCGACGTGCACTCACTACGTGGCGACCACGCGCGAGATCGCCGAGGGCTTTTTCGAGCGCGGCGGCATCGATCCAAAAAAAATCACCGTCCTGCCGCACGGCATCGACACAAATAAATATCCTCAGTCAAACGAGGAGCGCCGACGCCAACTCAAAATCGAACGCGGGCTTGAGCCGTCGACCAAAGTTCTATTGTTCTGCGCGCGCGTCGTCATCAACAAGGGCATCGACACCGTCATGAAATTTTGGCGCACGATACATCAAAAAAAGCCGTCGGCGCGGCTTTATGTGGTCGGCGGCGGTCGAACGGAAATTCTTGAGGAACTTCGGCGGCTGTCAACGGAGCTCGACGGCTCGATCATCGTGACGGGCGAAGTCGATCATCCGCAATCGTTCTATCAGATGGCGGACGTCTATGTATTTCCGTCGCGACACGAAGGGCTGCCCACTTCGCTGATCGAGGCGATGAGCTCGGGGCTGCCGTCGATCGTGAGCGATATCGGCGGCTGCGACGATTTGATCTTTAACGGCGTGACTGGCTATCGAGTGCCGGTCGAGGACGCCGATGCTTATGCCGTCGAGATTATGAATTTGTTCGACGACGACAACGCGCGGAGCAATCTCGGCGTCAACGCCGCCTACTTTGCTCGGGAGAAATGCGATTACTCGAAAGTGATCCCGCGCTTGGCGCAAATTATTGGGGAGGGCTGAAATTGGACGAGGAACTGAACATCGATTGGATTCAACGGCGGCTGAAGGAGCGCGCCGACGAAAGTTTTCGAGCGCATACGGCAAGATTGGTGTCAAACATCCCGCTCGAAAAAATAATCGGCGTGCGGGCGCCGGACATCAAAGCGCTCACGACGGAGCTGTCGGCGAAGGAGTACGGCGATCTGCGACTCACCTTCGGCAGAGCGCTGCCGCATTTTTACTACGAAGAAAATTTGCTGCACGCGTACATGCTCTCGATTTGCAGCGATCCCGAGCTGTACACGCCGTTCATGCGATTGGTCGAAGCGTTTTTGCCGCACATCGACAATTGGGCGGTGTGTGATGCGCTCAATCCGAAAATGTTTGCGCTGCATCCGACGGGGCTCGAGGAAAAAATTGCCGAGTGGCTCCGCGCGGAGCATGCATACACGATACGGTTCGGGCTGTCGATGCTGATGAAACATTATCTCGACGAGTATTTCGACGAGGAGCATTTTCAATGGGTGATGGACGTGGCGTCGAACGATTACTACGTGCAGACGATGGAGGCGTGGTACTTTGCGACGGCGCTGGTCAAGCGCTACGATCAGACGGTGCCGCTGTTAGAAGATGAGATGCTCGAGCCGACGGTGCATTCGATGACGATCCAAAAGGCGGTGACAAGTCAGCGCATCCCTTACGAGCGGAAAAAATATCTGCGGACGCTGAAACTGTAAAAAAAACAGCGCCGTCGAGCGCTTAAGATTGAAACTCTTCAAAGGGAGCATCGGTCAATCGATAGTGACGGAGCAACGCGCGGACGATCCTCTGCGCCGCTCGACCGTCGCCGTACGGATTCACCGCCGACGCCATCCGATCATACTCCGTTCGATCGATCAACAGCCGCCGCGTCTCGTCATACACCCTCGACCGATCGGTGCCGATCAACTTCACCGTCCCCGCCCCGACCGCCTCGGGGCGCTCCGTCGTGTCGCGCAATACGAGCACGGGCTTGCCCAGCGCCGGCGCTTCCTCCTGCACCCCGCCCGAGTCCGTCAAGATGATCTCCGCGCGGCTCATCAGATTCGCAAACGGCTCATAATCCAGCGGATCGATCAGGTGCACTTGCGCCAGCCCGCCCAATACCGCGTCGACAATCTCGCGCACCTTCGGATTTTTGTGCACGGGGAATATGATTTCAACATCCGAAAATTCCTCCGCGATCTGTTTCAACGCCTCGTAAACGTTGCGCATCGGCTCACCCAAATTCTCCCGTCGATGCGTCGTCACGAGGATTATTTTTTTGCGCCGATAATCGATCGCCTTCAACAGCGCGTCTTCAAATACAAAATCGCTCCGCACCGTTCGATGCAAAGCGTCTATCACCGTGTTGCCCGTCACAAAAATTTTCTCTCGAGCAACGCCCTCGCGCAATAAATTCTCACGCGCCGTCGCCGTCGGAGCGAAATTTAAATCCGCCAACGCTCCCGTCAGACGCCGATTCATCTCCTCGGGGAACGGCGAATACTTGTTGAGCGTTCGGAGCCCCGCTTCAACGTGTCCGACCGCGATCTGATGATAGAACGCCGCCAGCGCTCCCACGAACGTCGTCGTCGTGTCGCCGTGCACCAGCACGATGTCCGGCTGCGCCGCCGTCAGCACTCGATCCAGCCCCGTCAGCGCCTTCGTCGTGATGTCGAACAGCGTCTGATCCGCCGACATGATGTCGAGGTCGAAGTCCGGTCGAATGTCGAACAGCCGCAATACTTGATCGAGCATCTCCCGATGTTGCGCCGTCACCGCCACGATCGACTCAAATTCCGAATGTCGATCGAGCTCGAGGATCACCGGCGCCATTTTTATCGCCTCCGGTCGCGTGCCGAAGACCGTCATCACTTTTATCATTGCCGCGCCTCCTCACGCATTCCGCATCGACAAGATACCCAATTTTTTCGCGCCGTAAAGTATCGACACCACCACAATCAACAGGATGAAGATCGCGATTTGGCTGCTGACCTCCGTCAATGCCACCGCGCTCAAGCCCAACAGCGCGCTGATTACATACATCAACAACACCGCCTGCCGTTGAGTAAAGCCGAGCCCGAGCAGTCGATGGTGCAGATGCCCTTTGTCGGGACGGAAAATCGGTACGCCGCCCCGATATCGACGGACGATCGCAAACGCCGTGTCGAGAATCGGCAGCCCCAGCGCCAGGATCGGGACGATTAACGCGATCGTCGCCGCGCACTTCACCGCGCCGATCACGCTGATGCCCGCCAACATAAAGCCCAAAAACAGCGCGCCCGAATCGCCCATAAAGATGCTCGCGGGGTTGAAGTTGAAAAACAAAAATCCGACCGCCGCGCCCGCCAGCGCCGCCGTCAACACCGCAACGATCATCACGTCCTGCTCGAGCGCCACGCACATGATCGTCAGCGCCGCCAGCCCCGACACGCCCGCCGCCAAACCGTCAAGCCCGTCGATCAGATTGATTGTGTTCGACAGCCCGACCAGCCAAAAAATCGTCGCCGGCACCGCAAACCACTCGAGATAAATGTAATCGCCGAAGGGATCGGTGACGAAGTCGATGCGCACATCGAAGCCGACCACGAGCAGGGCGGCGGCGATGATTTGTCCGAGGAGCTTGACCTTGGCGGGCAAATTTTTGTAGTCATCGACGACGCCGACGAGCATTATCAGCGTGCCCGAGAGGATCAAGCCCGAGATGCCCCTCAACAGATCGCCGGTCAGTTCCGCGTACATCCTCACGACGATCATTGCGACGAGAAACGCCGCGTAAATGGCGATGCCTCCGATGCGCGGGATGGGTTTCTTATGAACCTTCCGAGCGTCGGGACGATCGAGCGCGCCGGTACGAGCGGCGAGCAATTTCACCGGCGGCGTCGCGATGAGCGCGGTGATCGCTGCCACGACGAACGCCAGCGCGTATTCAGTCATTGAATCACTCCTCCATCAAACAATCGGTTCTTAAATTTTATCGCAGCGCTTGAAGGCTGTCAATGTTGCCGAAAAAGTTTCGACCGCGCCAAAATCTTTTATTGACGGCGGCGCCTTTGCGTGATATTCTACAGGCAATCAGATAATCTATCACAGGTGTTACGATAATTCGAGATTATAATCAATAAAAGGGGGAGTCTCTATGATTGATATTCGCGATCGAGTCAAGAACAAAGACTTGCACTCGAAAATCGTCAGCGCCGAGGAGGTCGCCGCGTGGATCAAGCCGGGTATGACGCTTGCGTGCTCGGGCTTCACGGCGTCGGCGTATCCGAAGGCGGTGCCGATCGCGCTTGCCGAGCGCATGAAGAAGGAGCCCTTCACGGTCAACATTTGGACGGGCGCCTCGACGGGTCCCGAGTGCGACGACGTGTTGGCGCTGGTGCACGGCATCAAACAGCGCCTGCCTTATCAGACCGACGCGGCGCTTCGCAAAGATATCAACGACGGGCATGTAAATTATCTCGACCTGCACCTTTCGGAGTCGGCGCAACTTACGCGCACGGGATTCCTCGGCAAGATCGACGTGGCGCTGGTCGAGGCGGCGGCGATCACCGAAGAGGGCAATCTGATCCCGACGACTTCGCTCGGCAACGCGGCGTCCTACGTGCAATCGGCGGACATCGTGATCGTCGAAGTCAACACGACTCAGCCGATGGCGCTCGAGGGCATGCACGACGTCTACGTTCCGCTCGATCCGCCCAATCGCCTGCCGATCCCGATTGTCAAAGCCGACGATCGGATTGGGACGACGTACATTCCGTGCACGCCCGAGAAAATCAAATTCATCGTGCCGTGCGACATTAAGGATCACACGCGCGATCTCACGCCGGTCGATGAGAACTCCAAAAAGATGGCGGCGTTCACTCTCGACTTCCTCCGCGCGGAGATCGAAGCCGGTCGCATGCCGAAAGGTCTGCTGCCGTTGCAATCGGGCGTGGGCAATGTCGCCAACGCGGTGCTCGAGGGCTTTGTGGAGTCGGATATGACCGATCTCGAGGTCTACACCGAAGTCATTCAGGATGCGATGCTCGATCTGATCGACGCCGGCAAGTTGAAATTCGCCAGCGGCACGGCGTTCAGCCCTTCGCCGGCGGGCATGGAGCGTTTCTATAAGGATGTCGAGAAGTATAAGAAGTACCTGTTGCTCCGCCCCGAGGAGATTTCCAATTCGCCGGAGGTCGTCCACCGCTTGGGCGTGATCGCGATGAATACCGCGCTCGAGGTCGACATCTACGGCAACGTCAACTCGACGCACGTCACCGGCACCAAGATGATGAACGGCATCGGCGGCTCGGGCGATTTCGCGCGCAACGCCTATCTGACGATTTTCTACACGCCCTCGACGGCAAAGGGCGGCAAGATCAGCTCCGTGGTTCCGATGTGCTCTCACATCGATCACACCGAGCACGACGTCGATATTATAATAAGCGAACAGGGCGTGGCGGATTTACGCGGATTGGAGCCGAGGAGTCGGGCGCTCGAGATCATCAACAAGTGCTCGCATCCGGATTATCGCCCGATCCTGCTCGATTACTACGAGCGCGCGCTCGAGGCGACGAAGAAAAATAACACGCCGCATCTGTTGAAAGAGGCGCTGTCGTTCCACACGCGCTTCCTCGAGACCGGCGACATGAGACCTTAAAGATAATTTCTCCCGCCCGACCACCCTTTGAAGGCTTCGCCTTCAGAACCTTTCGGGAGACGAAGGGCGCGCCGCCGGCGCGGGGTGGGAACCGCTGAAACAATTCGGGCGCCGAGCGTCGTGGGTGGGAGCGTCGGCGGCGCCCGCAGGATAATAAATTTCAGGAGGCTTTTACGATGTTTAAGATTTTGGGCGTGGATCACATTGGTATTGCCGTGACCGATCTGAAGGAGGTCGGCGCATTTTGGGAGTCGATCGGGCTGGCGACGACGGGCGAAGAGACCGTCGCCGATCAGAAAGTCACCACCGGTTTCTATCCGACCGCCAACGGCGCCGAGATTGAGCTGCTCGCCGCCACCGAACCCGATTCTCCGATCGCGAAGTTCATCGAGAACAACAAAGGACGCGGCGGCATTCAGCACATCGCTTTGCGCGTTGACAATCTCGAGGCGGCAATCGCCGACCTGCAGGAGAAGGGCGTGCGCATGATTGATAAGGCTCCGCGCAAAGGCGCGGGCGGCGCGATGATCGCTTTCCTCCATCCGAAATCCACTCACGGCGTCCTGCTCGAACTCTGTCAGCGCGCCTGATTCCATCCGATCGATCAATCGTTAGAGGAGTGATTTGATGGCAACGGTTCAAGAGAAAATTGAACTCATGCATAAGAAAAAGGAACATATCATGCAGGGCGGCGGTCCCGCGCGGATCGCAAAGCAGCACGAGAAGGGCAAAATGACTGCTCGTGAGCGCATCGAGATGTTCTTTGACGAGGGCACCTTCGTCGAGCTCGATATGTTTGTCAAGCATCGCTGCACAAACTTCGGTCAGGAGAAGAAGGAGCTGCCGGGCGAAGGCGTTGTGATCGGCTACGGCACGGTCGACGGGCGGCTCGTCTACGCTTATGCTCAGGACTTCACCGTCGAGGGCGGTTCGCTCGGCGAAAAGCACGCCCACAAAATTTGGAAGGTCATGGACCTTGCGATGAAGATGGGCGCGCCGATTATCGGCATTAACGACTCGGGCGGTGCGCGCATTCAAGAGGCGGTCGACGCGCTCAGCGGCTACGCGGGCATTTTCTTCCGCAATACCGCCGCTTCGGGCGTCATCCCTCAAATTTCCGTCATAATGGGTCCGTGCGCGGGCGGCGCGGTCTACTCGCCGGCGATCACCGACTTCATCTACATGGTCAAGAAAACCAGCCAGATGTTCATCACCGGTCCCGCCGTCATCAAAGCCGTCACCGCCGAGGAGGTCACTGCCGAGGAGCTCGGCGGCGCGATGACTCACAACACCCGCTCGGGCGTTGCGCACTTCGCGGCGGAGGATGAGGAGGATTGCATTCAACAGATTCGCTATCTGCTCTCCTTCCTGCCGTCGAACAACATGGAGGACGCGCCGATTGTCGAGACCGACGACGACCCCGACCGTCAGGATGAGAGCCTCAACAGCGTCGTGCCCGATAATCCGCAGATGCCTTATGATATGAAGGACGTTATCCGCTCGATTGTCGACAACGGCGAGTTTTATGAGGTGCACGAGCACTTTGCGACGAACATCATCACGTGCTTTGCGCGATTCGACGGGCGGAGCGTGGGCATTATCGCCAACCAACCGTCGGTGATGGGCGGCTGCCTTGACGTCGATGCTTCCGATAAATCCGCGCGGTTTATCAGATTCTGCGACGCGTTCAATCTGCCGCTGGTCAATCTGGTCGATGTGCCGGGCTTCCTGCCGGGCGTCGATCAAGAGTACAACGGCATCATTCGTCACGGCGCGAAGATGCTCTACGCTTACAGCGAGGCGACCGTGCCGAAGGTCACCGTGATCACGCGCAAGGCTTATGGCGGCTCGTACATCGCGATGTGCTGCCGCGAGCTTGGAGCGGATCAAGTCATGGCGTGGCCGAGCGCGGAGATCGCGGTCATGGGACCGGCGGGCGCGGCGAATATCATCTTCCGTAAGGACCCCGATAAGGAGCAAAAGACCGCCGAGTACGTCGAGGAGTTTGCGACGCCGTACAAAGCGGCGGAGCGCGGCTACGCGGACATGGTAATCGAGCCGAAGGAGACGCGCCCGTACATCATCACGGCGCTGAACGCTTTGGCGAGCAAGCGCGAATCGGGTCCGGCGAAGAAACACGGCAACATACCTCTGTAATCGAATGGAGTGATTTACATGTCGGACAAGGCGATAAAACCGGAGACAATCGCGGCGATCACGGCGGCGGTCCAAGCAATGACGGGCGGCGCGGGCAAAGTGGCGGCGGTGAAAGTCAAGTCGAGCCCGATGTGGGCACTGGCGAATAAAATCAAGCGCTGAGCAAAAAACTGGAGGATGACGGTATGAAAAAATTCAACGTGACGGTCAACGGTCAAGTCTACGAGGTTGAGGTCGAGGAGATTAAGACGTCGGGCGGCGCTCCGAAAGCGGCGGCGGCTCCTGCTCCGAAGGCAGTTCCGGCTCCGGCTCCGAAACCGGCAGCGGCTCCGGCGGCGGCTCCGAAGGCGACGGCGGGCGCGGGCGAACACTCGATCGACGCTCCGATGCCGGGCAAAGTTGTCAAGCTGGTTGCGAGTGAAGGGCAGTCGGTCAAAGCGGGCGACGTGCTCTTGATCCTCGAGGCGATGAAGATGCAGAACGAAATTCCGGCGGATGCCGACGGCGTCGTCAAGAAATTCAACGTGGCGGCGGGGCAATCGGTCAAAGCGCACGAGTCGCTCGTGATCCTCGGATAATTTTTCCCACCCGCCCATCCTTTAAAGGCTAACGCTTTTAGAATCGAAGGGCGCCGAGCCCTGCCGGCATTCTAGAGCGGCGAGCGCCCGCCGGCATTCGAAGGGCGCAAAGCTCGCTTGGGGCGAAGGGCGCCGACGACGCGGGGTGGGATCGCGTTCTCCGTTGGACGCCGCACTCGACGGGTGGGCGCGTCGGCGGCGCCCCACAAAGCCGCTGCCTGCTAAAGCACAAAAGATTGGGTGGTCGGGAGAAAAAAGCTGGAGGCAGTTCCGCGCGGAGCCGCCTCCTTTTTTAGTTCCAGCCGGCATTCGAGTGCGCAAAGCCCCGCTTGGGTCGAAGGGCGCCGACGACGCAGGGTGGGGGCGCGTTCTCAGTTGGGCGCCGCACTCGACGGGTGGGAGCGTCGGCGGCGCCCACAAAACCGCTGCCTGCTAAGGCACAAAAGAGTGGGGCGGGAGAAAAAATATGGGAGGCAGTTCCGCGCGGAGCCGCCTCCTTTTTAGTGCTTAGAGCATGTCGAGATCGAAATCGTTGCGGAGCTTGATCGCCTCGCCGATGTGAATGTTGTCGATGTTGTCCATGCCCTCGAGATCGGCAATCGTCCGCGCCACCTTCTTGATCCGATCGTAAGACCGCGCCGACGCATGCTTCTTCTCGTAAAACATCCTCAACAGATCCTCCGCCCGATCCGTCAGTGGGCAAAATTTTTCGATCAGCGCGTGATTCATTTGCGCGTTGCAAAACATTTTATACGGCTGCAGTCGCTTGAGTTGAATGTTTCGCGCCTTCGACACCCGCTCGCGGATCACCGCCGACGACTCCGCTTTTCGTTTCGAGCTCAAATCTTTATACTCGACGCGCGGCACTCGAATGTGGATATCGATTCGATCGAGCAACGGTCCCGATAATTTTCGAGTGTAACGCCTGATCTCATTCGGCGTACATCGACATTCATGCTTCGGATCGCCGTACCATCCGCACGGACATGGATTCATCGCGCAGATCAGCATGACGCTCGACGGGAATGTCAAGGTTGCGTTCACCCTCGAGATCGTCACCTTGCGCTCCTCGAGCGGCTCGCGCAATACCTCCAGCACCGATTTTTGAAACTCGGGGAACTCGTCCAAGAACAGCACGCCGTGATGCGCCAAAGTCACTTGACCCGGGCGCGGGATCGTCCCGCCGCCGATCATCGCCGCCGCGCTCGCGTCGTGATTCGGATGTTGAAACGGTCGCTTCTTGATCAGCCCGCCGTCCAGACCAAGCTTGCCCTCGATACTGTAAATCTTTGTCACCTCGAGCGCTTCCTCGGGCGTGAGCTCCGGCAGGATCGAGTTGACGCGTTGAGCCAGCATCGTTTTGCCCGAGCCGGGCACGCCCACCATCAGCACGTTATGCCCGCCCGCCGCCGCGATCTCCAACGCCCGCTTCGCCATATATTGTCCCTGCACGTCGGAGAAGTCGTCCGGCAGCGCGATGATTTTCGATGGCGGCGTGTCGATTTTCGTTGCCGGCTTCAACACGTCCTGCCCGTTGAGGAACATCATCAGCTCCGACAGATTTTCGGGCGCGTAGACTTCGACGTCCTCGACCAGCAGCGCCTCGTTGACGTTCTCGCGCGCCACGAATATTTTTTTAAAACCTTCCGCGCGCGCCTTGATCACCATCGGCAACACCCCGTGCACTCCGCACAAATTTCCCTCCAGCGACAGCTCCGCCGTGAACAGGCAGCCCTTAGTGTTGTCGACGGGGATGGTGCCTTGCGCGCTCAACAGCCCGATCGCAATCGGCAGATCGAGCCCGGGGCTGTCTTTTTTTATGTCGGCGGGCGCCAGATTGATCGTGATCTTTTCCGCGCGGAGCAGCATATTGGAATTCTTGATCGCCGTCCGAACGCGCTCCTTCGATTCGCGCACGGAAGCGTTCGGCAGCCCGACGATATCAAAACTCGGCATGCCGTTGGAGCTGTCAACCTCGACGGAAATGATCAGCCCGTCCACGCCCAACGTCGCCGCCCCGTAAATTCTCGCAAACATATTGCCATCACCTCATAAAAAATTTTTTTAATGAACCTCAAAAGCATTCTCGATATGATTGAGGCACCACTCGCCGTTCGATTTGAACACCTCGATCACGTCGAACCGACACGCCCGCCCCATATACTCCGCGCCCTGCATGAACATGCCCGCCGCCGCTATGATCTTCTGCTGCTTGCGAAGCGTCACCGCCTCCGCCGGTCGACCGTAGCGCCCCGACCGACGCGTCTTTACCTCGACGAACGCTATCAGCCCGTCGCGCTCCGCTATCAGATCAATCTCCGCCGAGCGAATACGATAATTCTTTGCCACGATCCTCCAGCCCGCGCCCTCCAAATATGTTTCCGCAAAACTTTCGCCGCTCACGCCCAAGTCTTTCGTCTCTTGACTCATCGCGCATCTCCTTTACCAAAAAGGGAGGCTCGTCGCCTCCCCTCTTCTTATCACTCGAACGCCCCGCGCTCATTTTCTGTTGCGAGTGACCTCAACTTCAACGTAATCAATCGGCCCCGCAATCGGCACCGACGGCTTTCTGATCCGAACCGTAACCTCGTCGATGTGCGCCATCTTGTCGAGGAGCTTGTCGGCAATGTGACCGCCCAGCGCCGCCAACAAATGAAACCGCTGATTCTCCGTCGCCTCTTTGACGATGTCGTACACCCGCGCCGAGTCGACCCCGTCATTGAGATTGTCCGTGTCGACCGCCCTGTCGTCGTGCGTCGTCAGCTCCACGTCGAAGAAAAATTTCTGACCCTGCTCGCGCTCGTACTCGTAGTAACCGTGGAAACCGTAGAACATCATGTTATGAATGCGTACCTTCGTCACCGTCAACACTCCCCCGATGAAAATTTTTCTTCGATTATAGCACAGCCCGCCCCCTTTGTGCTACAATCTAAAAAATTTTTCGGAGGTGCAACGGTGGGCGACATTTTTTTGTGGCTGTTGATATTGGCGGCGGCGTTCTATTCGTTCTACGACGACATCTTCGTCGAGTGATTTATGTTGACAACGCCGCGCTTTTCAAGTATAAATTAGCGATTAATCCCGGGGACGGTGGCGATGGAAAAATATTTTGCGGCGGCGCTCACGTCGGTCGATCAAATCGGCGTCAAGCGGGCGTCACTCCTGATAAAACATTTCGGCTCGGCGCAAGCGGCTTGGACGGCGCCCGAGGATGAGTTGCTCGAGGTCGGCTTGCCCGAGAAGGTCGTGCAATCGCTGTTGAGCCTCCGACAAAAATTCCCCAACATGGCGGAGGAGATCATGGAGCGGTGCGCGGCGAAGGAGATCGGCGTATGCGGCATCGACGACGACGATTATCCCGAGGAGCTGCGCTCGATCGACGATGCGCCCTTGATCCTTTATTACAAGGGTAAAATTCAACCGACGGCGAAGCGCATTTCGATAGTCGGCACGCGCGAGATTACTCACTACGGTCAGAAGGCGACGCTCGAGATTGCCGAGGATTTGGCGCGAGCGGGCATAACCATCGTAAGCGGCGGCGCGATCGGCATCGACACTTATGCACATCGGGGCGCGCTCAACGGCGGGCGGACGATCGCGGTGCTCGGATGCGGGATCGAGGCTTATCCGTCATACAATGCCAAATTGTTCGATCGAATAATGGAAGAAGGCGCGCTCATCTCCGAATATCCGCCGCGCATGCCGCCAATGCCCGGGCAATTCCCGAGGCGCAATCGGATCATCGCGGGCTTATCGAAGGCGGTGATCGTCGTCGAGGCGGGCAATAAAAGCGGCGCGCTCTACACCGCCAATTTCGCAATCGAATATAAGCGGCTGCTGTTTGCGGTGCCGGGCTCGATTTACGCCGAGCGTTCTCAAGGTTGCAACGAGCTGATTAAAAAGGGCGCGATCCTTGCTCGCTCCGCCGCCGACGTTTTTAACGCTTGCGACATCGATGCGCCGAGCGAAAAATTAACGCGAGCTCCGTCGAGCGAACCGTTGATCGAAAAAAAGATCGTCGAGTCCAAGCCGCGCGCGTCGAAAACGAAAAAGCTCCGCGCGGAGCCTCAACTCGAGGACGATGAGGCATTGGTTTATTCATTGACAGTCGATCCGCCGACCGATCTCGACGGGCTGTTGATGCGCGCCGACGACGCCTCCGAGCGAATGTTGACGCCGCAAGAACTCTCGAATATACTTTTGACACTCGAATTAAAAGGATTGGTGATGACAGATGAGCACGGCTGCTACTCGCGAAGGTGAGGAACAATGACAAAACGACAGTTGAAAACGCTGATCTTGACCGACACTGCGGCGAAGGCGCGCGCGTTGCGACGATTGTTGAGCAAATCGTTCACGGTCGTCTCGACCGACGGCTTCCTGCGAAACCTGCCGAAGACTCAAATCGGCATCGACCCCGACAATGATTTTGCGCTCAAGATGATCACCGTCCGAGGCAAGGCAGAGTTATTGAAGCAGCTGCGACGAGACACGTTCGATGCGCTGCGGATTTACATCGCGACCGAGCCGGTTGCCGAGGGCGAAGCGCTTGCCGCGCAATATTGTGAGCTGTTCGGGATCAATCCGCTGTCGAAGTGCCGCGTGGAGCTGCGCGCTCTGACGAAAGAGGAGCTGCGTCAATCGCTCGAGAACGCGCGCGCCATCAATCCGCGCCCGGTCGAAAAATATTGGACGCGGCGGCTGAGTCGGCGGCTGATCACTTTCGGCATCAATCCGTATTTGTGGTGCGCGGTGTATCGTGGGCTGTCGATCAATCCGCTGCAGCTGCTGATTTTGCGTCTGATCGATCGATTCGAGCCGAAGGAGCCGCCGACGCCGGAGCCGGCGCCCGTGACGATGAAGTCGCTGCAGATGTGGGCGGCGCGCGATCTTCACTACGCGGCGGGGCGCATCGTCCTGCTGGCGCAACAGCTTTACGAGGGCATGACGTTCGACAAAAATATTTCGGGGGTGATCAAATATTTCCGCGCGAAGACGATTGAGCCGGCAACGGAATTTTCGCCGGACGAACTTCGCGAAGCGCTCACGCCGCATCAATTGAAGGTGTACGAGGCGATTTGGAGCGGGCAAATCCCGTGGCTCGAGGGCGCGCAAATTTCGGAGCGCCCGACGGATTTTTCGTTGATGCTCGAACTTGAGCGGCTGAAAATAAATTGGTCGAACGAGTATTCGCCGTCGATCAACATGCTCGTCAAAGGCGCGTACGTGGAGCGATCTTCGCAAGGGTATGCGCTGACGGAGCTGGGGCGCGAAACGCTGACGGCGTTGGATAAATACTTCGGCGATGTGCTGAGCGCGGGCGCGTTGGTTGAGATCGACGAGAAGATCAAGGCAGTGTCGTTGGGTCAAGCGACGCGCGTTGAAGTGTTGCGCTCGATCCAAGAACCGCTGAGCGCGACGGTCGAGACGGCAATGAAGTCGCTCGGCGACGATCCTCGACCGAAAGATCCGCCGGTGATCGAGAGCGATCAACTCTGCGACAAGTGCGGTCGTCGAATGGTGATAAAGCGCGGGCGGTACGGAAAATTTTTGGCGTGCCCGGGTTATCCCGAGTGCAAGAACACGAAGCCGTACGTCGAGAAGCTGGCGGAGCGTTGTCCGAAATGCGGCGGGCGATTGACGGCGCGAATGCTCAATCGGCGGCGGATGTTTTACAGTTGCGAGCGATATCCGACGTGTGATTTTTGGACGTGGGACGTGCCGCAAGAGAAGGCGTGTTCGGCGTGCGGCTCAACGATGCTGATTCATCCGTTCAAGGATCGCCCGTCGATGTTGTACTGCTCGAACGAGAATTGCTCGACGCGCGAAAATCATCCGATCAATAAGATACTCGAGAAGGCGCGGCGGCAATACGAGGAGCGGCGGCAAAAAGAATCGGCGCGGGGTGAGCAGTGATGAATGAACTGACGATAATCGGCGCGGGTTTGGCGGGCTCGGAGGCGGCGTGGCAGGCGGCGAATCGCGGCGTGCACGTCAAGCTGATAGAGATGCGCCCCGTGCGCTCGACGCCGGCACATAAGACGGCGCTGTTTGCGGAGCTGGTGTGCTCAAATTCGCTGCGGGCGGCGTCGCTCGACAACGCGGTCGGCGTGCTGAAAGAAGAAATGCGGCGGCTTGATTCGCTGATCATGCGGGCGGCGGACGAGACGAGTTTACCGGCGGGCGGCGCGCTTGCGGTCGATCGGACGCTGTTCAGTCAATACATCACGGAGCGGTTGAGCGCGCATCCGAACGTCGAGATCATTCATCGCGAGGTGACGAGTCTCGAGGAGTTGAGTCGACCGCTGATCATTGCGAGCGGTCCTTTGACGGACGGGGCGTTGGCTGATGAGATCAAGCGCTTGACGGGCGGCGATTCGTTTTACTTTTACGACGCGGCGGCGCCGATCGTGACGGTCGAGTCGATTGATTTTGACAAGGCGTTTCGAGCGTCGAGGTATGACAAGGGCGGCGACGACGCCTACATCAATTGCCCGATGGATCATCACGAGTATCATCGATTTCGGCATGCGTTGATCGATGCGGAGAAGGCGCCGACGCATGATTTCGAGCAGGAGATATTTTTCGAGGGTTGTCTGCCGATCGAGGTGATGGCGGCGCGCGGGAAAAATACATTGCGCTTCGGACCGATGAAACCGGTTGGGCTGATCGATCCGCGGACGGGTGAATCGCCGTTTGCGGTCGTGCAGTTGCGCCAAGACAATCGCGAGGCGACGCTGTACAATTTGGTGGGCTTTCAAACGCATCTGACGTGGTCGGAGCAGCGGCGAGTGTTTGCGATGATCCCGGGGCTGGAGCGGTTGGAGATCGTGCGCTACGGCGTGATGCATCGCAACACCTACATCAATTCGCCGCGTGTTTTACTGCCGACAATGCAGCTCCGCGCGGAGCCGACGATCCTGTTTGCGGGGCAAATCACGGGCGTGGAGGGCTATGTGGAATCGGCGGCGGCGGGGCTGATGGCGGGGATCAACGGCGCGCGGTTGGTCGGCGAAGCGGAGCCGATGATATTTCCGAAGGAGACGTGCCACGGGGCGCTGGCGCATTACATCACGACGGCGGCGGAGGAATCGTTTCAACCGATGAACATCAACTTCGGGCTGCTGCCGCCGACGCCGTTGACGATACCGAAAAAAATGCGGCGCACTTGGACGGTCGAACGCGCGCTCAAGATGCTGCCGAAGTTCACTATAGCAGTGTGAGATAAATTCTGAGGAGGAATATTATGATGCAGTTTCATGCAACGACGATAGTCGCAGTTAAAAAAGGCGGCAAGGTCGCCATCGCCGGCGACGGTCAAGTAACCTTCGGCGAGCACACCGTTATGAAGTCGACCGCGAAAAAGGTTCGCCGCCTTTACCACGACAAGGTCATCGCGGGCTTCGCCGGCTCCGTT
Source organism: uncultured Selenomonadales bacterium (assembly GCA_946411735.1). Classification (GTDB taxonomy): domain Bacteria; phylum Bacillota; class Negativicutes; order Selenomonadales; family Selenomonadaceae; genus Quinella. The sequence goes on along the minus strand of CAMKFB010000009.1, from coordinate 26,032 downwards.
GCCGACGCCTTCACCCTGTTTGAAAAATTCGAGGCGAAACTCGAGTCGTATCACGGCAGTCTCCAACGCGCCGCCGTCGAGCTTGCCAAGGAGTGGCGCACCGATAAAATTCTCCGTCGTCTCGAGGCACTTCTGCTTGTCGCCGACAAAGACACCATCCTGATGCTCAGCGGCAGCGGCGAGGTGATTGAGCCCGACGGGGACGTCGCCGCCATCGGCTCGGGCGGATTTTACGCGCTTGCCGCCGGTCGGGCGCTCGTCGCTCACACTGACATGCCCGCCGCCGACATCGCTAAAGAGGCGCTCACCATCGCCGCCGATATTTGCATTTTCACCAACCACAACATCATCGTCGAGGAGCTGTAAAGTTCGCCGTCTCTACCACGACAAAGTCATCGCGGGCTTCGCCGGCTCCGTTGCCGACGCCTTCACTCTGTTTGAAAAATTCGAGGCGAAACCCGAGTCGTATCACGGCAGTCTCCAACGCGCCGCCGTCGAGCTTGCCAAGGAGTGGCGCACCGATAAAATTCTCCGTCGTCTCGAGGCACTTCTGCTTGTCGCCGACAAAGACACCATCCTGATGCTCAGCGGCAGCGGCGAGGTGATTGAGCCCGACGGGGACGTCGCCGCCATCGGCTCGGGCGGATTCTACGCGCTTGCCGCCGGTCGGGCGCTCGTCGCTCACACCGACATGCCCGCCGCAGACATCGCTAAAGAGGCGCTCACCATCGCCGCCGACATTTGCATTTTCACCAACCACAACATCATCGTCGAGGAGCTGTAAAAAATCCTTGCAATCGCCAACGCCCGCTGATATAATTTCATAGTCGTTTAACAATCGACAAGAAACTTCTCTGCTCCCGCAGGAGCCGAAGTCCGAAGAGGAGGTGTCAAATTGAGGAATTACGAGATCATTTTCATCGTGAGGGTGCTCGAGGACGACGCGATCAATGCCGTCGTCGACAAGTTCTCCAAGCTCATCGTCGCCAACGGCGGCACGATTGACAAAGAGGAGCGCTGGGGCAAAAAGCATCTCGCCTACGATATCAAGAAGGAGAGCGAGGGCTACTACGTGCTGTTCAACGTGACGGCGAGTCCCGAGTGCGTCAAGGAATGCGACCGCGTCATGAAGATCACCGACGAGATTCTCAAGCACATGATCGTCCGCGACGACGAGAGAGCGGAGGATTGAGCCATGAACAAAGTCATTTTGTCCGGCAATCTGACGCGCGATCCGGAAATTCGAACCACGCCGAGCGACAAAACCGTGGCGACGATGGGGATTGCGGTGCGGCGCGGTTGGAAAAAGACCGACGAAAATCAGCCCGATGCGGATTTTTTCAACATCGTGGCTTGGGAGCGTCTGGCGGAGTTCTGTCGCAATTACTTGTCGAAGGGCTCCAAGATTATCGTTGAAGGACGATTGCAGTCGCGCAGTTACGAGGCGAAGGACGGCACGAAACGTTACGTGACGGAAGTGATTGCAAACGAGATCGAGTTTGCAAGCTCGAAAAGCGATCGCCCGCGTGAAGGCGGCTATGACGATCGCTCCGAAAGAAAGTCTTCGGCGCCCGGCAACGAACTTGAGCACGTTGATGATGTCGACATACCATTTTGATCGAGAGGAGGTAAGCATCCTTGGTTAGACGCGAAAGAGGTCGCAGACCGCGCAGGAAAGTGTGCGCGTTTTGCGTTGATAAGATCGAGTACATTGATTATAAAGACGCGGCGAAGCTCCGCCGTTTCATCACCGAGCGCGGAAAAATTTTGCCGCGCCGTATCTCCGGCAATTGCGCAAAGCATCAGCGCCAGGTGACGTTGGCGATCAAGCGCGCGCGGAACATTGCGCTGCTGCCGTTCACCGCTGATTGATCGGACGCTCAAAATAAAAATTCGGCGAAGACGACGTTGCCGAATCTCATCCCGCGCGGAGTCAGGCGAATGTGGTCGGCATCGACTTCAATCAGCCCGTCGCGCGCGAGCTCATCAATGACACTGCCAAAGATTTTTTCGATGGCAGTGTCAAATTTTTTTTGGAAAGCCGCGCGCTCGATCCCGTCCGCCTTGCGCAGCCCGAGGAAGCAAAACTCCTCGATCGCAACCTCCCGCGTCACGATCTCCTCGAGCGTCGAGACATCGCGCCCGTCGTTGATGCCGTTGATGTAATCGACAACATCCTCGACATTCGCCCGCCGCTCCGAGCGATCGTAGGAACTTGCGCCCGCCCCGAGCCCGATGTACTTTGCGTCGCTCCAATAGCCCAAATTGTGTCGACTCTCGAATCCGCGCTTGGCGTAATTGCTGATCTCGTAGCGCCGCCAACCGAGCCGCGGCAGCTCCGTCGTCATAAAATCATACATGTCGGCGTCGTCATCCTCCGACGGCAACTCCAATCGACCTTCCTCTTGCAGCCGATAAAACTCCGTGCCCTCCTCGACCTCAAGCCCGTAGCACGAGACGTGCTCAACGTCGAGCGCCTTAAGTCGATCGAGCGCGCGTTGGAGATCGTCAAGCGTCTGATGCGGAAGCCCGTAAATCAGATCGACGCTGACATTGTCGAAAATATTTTTGGCGTCGTCGACGATCTCAAGCGCTTGGCGGGCGGTGTGAATCCTGCCAATCGATCTCAACAGCCGATCGTCGAAGGATTGAACGCCTATCGATATCCGATTGACGCCGATCGATCGCAAGCCCGCGAGATAATTTCGATCGATGGTGCCGGGGTTGGCTTCGACGGTGAGCTCAACGGTCGGCTCGACGGAAAAATTTTTAAAGACGGCGCCGATAATCCGCTCGAGTTGAGCGACGCTCAAGACTGTCGGAGTGCCGCCGCCGAGGTAAATCGTCTCAACCTTCTCGGGCTCCGCGCGGAGCGTGATCTCGCGGCAGAGCGCATCAACGTAATCCGAATGAAGATCGGATCGATCGGCAATCGAAAAAAAAGCGCAGTACTTACACTTGCGCACGCAAAACGGAATATGAATGTAAATCTCCATGCTCAATTTGTCAGCGAACGGAGCGGCGCGGGAATCCTTCCGCCGCGCGCAATGAACGCCTCCGAACTCCATTGACTCTTCACCGGCACGATCGGACAAAATCCCAACAGCCCGCCGAACTCTACCACGTCGCCGACTTTCGCGCCCGGCACCGGTATGATCCGCACCGCCGTCGTCTTATTGTTGATCACGCCGATCGCCGCCTCGTCCGCGATGATCCCCGAGATCGTCGACGCACTCACGTCGCCCTCGATCGCTATCATATCCAGCCCCACCGAGCACACGCACGTCATCGCCTCGAGCTTTTCTATCGACAGGCTCCCCGTTTTCACCGCCGCGATCATCCCTTCGTCTTCGCTCACCGGTATGAACGCCCCGCTGAATCCTCCCACATGCGAACTCGCCATCAGCCCGCCTTTTTTCACCGCATCGTTCAACAGCGCCAGCGCCGCCGTCGTCCCGGGCGCGCCGCACGACTCCAGCCCCATCTCCTCGAGTATGCGCGCAACGCTGTCGCCAACCTCCGCCGTCGGAGCCAGCGATACGTCCACAATCCCGAACGGCACGCCCAATCGCCTCGACGCCTCGCGCGCCACCAATTGCCCGACCCTCGTAATTTTAAACGCCGTCTTTTTGATCTCCTCCGCGATCGTCGAGAAGTCCGCGCCCTTCAAATCCTCCAGCACGTGCTTGACCACGCCCGGTCCGCTCACGCCCACGTTGATTACTTTTTCCGCTTCGCTCACGCCGTGAAACGCCCCCGCCATGAACGGATTGTCCTGCGGCGCGTTCGCGAACGTCACCAGCTTTGCACAGCCGATCGCTTGAGCGTCGCGCGTCAGCTCCGCCGTCCGCTTGATCACCTCGCCCATCTGTCGCACGCAATCCATGTTGATGCCCGCTTTCGTCGTCGCCAGGTTGACGCTCGAGCACACCACGTCCGTCGTCGCCAGCGCTTGAGGGATCGACTCGATCAATATCCGATCGCCGTTGGTAAAGCCCTTCTCCACCAGCGCCGAAAATCCTCCGATGAAATTCACGCCCACCGCCTTAGCCGCCCGATCCAGCGCCTCCGCCACCGGCACGTACGAATCCGTTCGACACGAGTCCGCCACAATCGCAATCGGCGTCACGCTGATGCGCTTGTTGATGATCGGCACGCCGTATTCGCTCTCGAGCTCCTCGCCCGTCGATACCAAAAATTCCGCCGCCGACGTGATTTTATCGTAGACATTCTGACAGAACTGCCGAATGTTGGGGTGCGCGCAATCGCGAAGCGAAATGCCCATCGTAATCGTGCGAACGTCGAGCTTGTTCTCGGTGATCATCCGATTGGTCTCGACGATGTCATCAATCGTGATCAAATCAATCGCCTCAATTCGTTTGAAAATCGTCGACAGTCTAACAGAATTTCGCCCGATTGTAAAGCGTCGGCGCTTGACAGCGTGCCGCGCGTTTGGTATAAGATAATCGGCGACAAGCCGAAAATAAATTTTGCATATGATGAGACAGGTGAGCGTATTGAATTTCGTATCGTCCGCAGAGGGATTGCCGACAAAAATCTTGGTGGAGCTCGAGCGCATTCTCGAGTCGGCGATCGAAGACGACTCATTCATCGGCGAGGCGTGCATGCCGTTGTTAAAGGGCGGCAAGCGGCTTCGACCGATATTATTTTTGCTCTGCTCGAGGGCGGGCGGCGCGGATCGACATGAAAAATTATTGCCGTTGGCGGCGGCGATCGAACTGATACACACGGCGTCGCTCGTCCACGACGACATACTCGACGCGTCGAAGGTGCGGCGCGGGGTGTCGACGGCGAACGCCAAGTACGGGGCGCAAGCGGCGGTGCTGATAGGCGATTATCTGTTCGCGAAGGCGTTTCAATTCGTGGCGGAGGGCAATTACGGCGACGAGGCAGCGGCAATCCTGTCGCGACTGGTGCGGGATTTATGCATCGGCGAGATAAAGCAGGATCGGTCGCTGTTCGTGATCCCGACCTTGGCGGAGTATTACGAGCGCATCACGTTGAAGACGGCGATATTTTTGTCGAGCAGCTGCCGATTGGGAGCGCTGACGGCGGGCTTGGATCGAGCGACGGTCGAGGCGATGACTGGCTACGGAATGAGTCTCGGGCTGGCGTTTCAGATCACCGACGACCTGTTGGATTTCTTCGGCGACGAGAAGTTGACGGGCAAGAGGCTCGGCGGCGATTTAAAGTCGGGCGTGATCACGTTGCCGATCTTGAGGGCGTTGGATTCGTAGGAGCTTCGCTCGATCGTCACAAAAGAAAATATCTCCGACGCCGAGGTGAATCGGGCGCTGGAGATCGTTCGGAGTTCGGATGCGTTGAGATATTGTCGGCGCCGCGCGGAAGCGCATGCGGAGGCGGCGCGGCTGATATTGCCCTCGACGATCGATCGGGCGGCGGGGAAGGTGCTCGAGCAGGCGGCGTCCTTTATCGTCGACCGCACGTGGTGAGCTACTTCCAATATTCCGTGGCCTGTTTGACCATCTTATAGAAGTTGTGGATGTCGATGAATTTGTTACGGATGCGGCGGCAGAGCATGACGATGGCGCCGTGCAGTTTGACGCCGATCAGTTCGCCGATCTTGTCGAAGATCATGCGCATCACAACGAACAGCAAGATCGAAATTTTGAAGCCCATGATCGTGAGCGCGATGCCGCCGAATATCGGCAGCAGCAGGATCATGGCGACTTTGATCATGATAAAAGAGCAGGCGACGGCGACGATCGAGCGACTCACTCGAACGAACATTTTTGTATTCGCGCGCGCCCATGCCGATAAATCTTCGTAGGCAAGGCGCGGATTTTTTATGCATCGAACGAGGAAGGCGGCGGCTCGACGACCGTAAAATTGGATCGCTTCGCCGAGTTTCTGGATCAATTTGTTGATATCGGTCGGGATGTTGGTGATGATGTTGACCAGCGTTGCCGCGTTGAAGTCCGTCACGAAACTTCGCATTGCGCTGAACGCGCCGCCCGCCAACCGTCCGACGGAGCCCGCGACCGAATCGGGCACGGGGAGCGCGGGAATGAAGGCGGCGATGATGTACAGGACGATGGCGACGATGCGCCCGAGGATCATGCCGAGGAAATATTTGATCACGACCGCGGGATTGCGACGGAACGCCGCCGGCAAATTTCGGAAGCGGCTCGGGACGCGCTTGATGACTTTGCCCTTAAGCTTTGACTCCTCCTCCGCCCGCTTGATCTCCCGCTCGTTTTCGTACTCGATTCGCTGTGTCAGATTTATCATCTGCGCGAACGCATTCGCCAACGCCTTTTCACTGTCCTTTTTCGCCTGCGCGTATTTCTCGTCGAATGACTCCGTCGTGTGCATTATCTGTTGAAAGTTGTCGTGCATTCGCGTCGTTTTCAACATCTGCTGTAATCTTTTTTCGTCCACCGCCACCACCCTCGCCTCAAATTTTTATCAGGAGCGCTTGACCGACGCCGCCCGCGCCCGCGATCGACATCAATCCGAGCCCGCCCTTCGCGCCGAGCGCTTTGATCAAATGCAACAATAAAATCGCGCCGCTTGCGCCGTAAGGATGACCGTACGCCAGCGCCCCGCCCAATCGATTGTAACGCTCGACGAGCGTCGGATGCGCGCGCTCGAACATTACATCGATCACCGCAAACGCCTCGTTAAGCTCGATCGCATTTAAATCTTCCCAACGCAGATTATTTTTTTGCAACAAAAAATCGGCAGTGCTCATCGCTCCGCGCGGAGATTGTTGAGGATCGCCGCCGAGAGTAGCTGCCGATAAAATTTCGGCGATCGGATTTAAGCCGTGGCGCTCGACAAATTCTTCGGATGCGAGCACCGCCAACGCCGCGCCGTCGTTTATTCGACACGCATTGCCCGCCGAGGTGAGGGTGCCTTCGCCGAGCGGCAGGGGCGCGCGATCCAACAATCGCCGGTCGAGCCGATCACGAATGCCGTTGTCGACCGCCCAACCGTCGATCGGAATAATGCTGTCGACCAACAAAGGACGGGCTTGAGCCGCGCGTCGATGACTTTCGATCGCCCACTCGTCGAGCTCGAATTTGGAAATGTTCTCGGCGCGCGCAACGCGTTCGGCGCCCTCGAGCATAACGGTCGGCGAGAGCGAATCGGGCGAAAATTGAGCGGTGTAATAAGCGCCGTCAATGCCGTTGGCGGTCGATTGAGCGCGGCGCGGATCGTTGCGATGATAAATCCTCAACGGTTGGAGCGACGCACTTTCGATGCCGCCGGCGATGATGCAATCGGCAAGCCCCGCTCTGATTTTGGCGAAAGCGATTGCGATCGAAGCGGCGCCCGAAGCGCATTGCATGTCGACGGTCGCGGCGGGGATGGCGGGATCGAGATCGGCGAGCAGCGAAGTCAGTCGGGCAATGTTGCCGCCCGTGCCGACGGCGTTGCCGAGGATGATCTCATCAATCCGCTCCGCGCGGAGCCGTCGCAATATTTGAGCCCCGAGGACTTCGGGAGCAATCGATTTAAATTTGCCGTTGGCAGTGACGATCGCCGTCCGCCGCGCGTCGAGCACAAAAACTTTTTTCACGGCGACCGCCCCTTTCCGCGTCAGTCGGTGATGATCTTGACGCCCGTCACGCGCGACAGTTCCTCGGTCGTGAGCATAATCCGCGCGATCGAAAAATGCATCGGATTGCGCCCGACCTCCCGATAGATAATCTCGACGGGAAAATCCACCATATGCGACAGCGCTTGCTCGAGCGTCATGCCCTTGCGCGCCGTCAGCGTAACCTTCGCCACGAAATTGAAACTCTGCTGATGCTCTAACACCAGCGCCTCAAAATAATCGTCCTCGCGCGGCTTGCCTTCACACTCCGCTTTGCCGCGCACCGCAATCCCGTCGTATTGCTCGAACGGCAGTTGCGGCTTGACGATCGCATCGACGATCAGCGCCGATTGCTTGCCGACGTTGGCGAACTCCACTACCGTCGAGAGCGTGATCGATTTTTCGTCGCGCGACTCCACCACAAAATCTTTGCGCTTGTCGACCCGCGCCACCACGATCTCCGTTCCGCGATGATGCAAATACAGCAGCATCAGCCCGTAGACCGTCAGGAACGTCAAAATGAAATAATCGTATATCTCCAACACCATTCGTCAACACCTCTATATCAAGCGGAACCGCTCGTGGAAATTCTCCGGCACGCGAATTATTTTGCCGCTCGCGATGTCGGTGAACACGTTGAGCGAATGCCCCGTCACCAAAATTTTTTCCTCGCCCTTGAGCGTGATCTTGTAATCGAACACGAGCTTGACCTTGGTGAGCTCGACGGCGGTCGTTTCGATCTCGACGAGATCGTCATAGCGCGCCGGCGAATGAAATTTCGCGTCGATCTCGGTGATCGGAAACAAAATGCCTTCGCTGATCAATTCGCCGAGCGTCACTCCGATCGAGCGGAGGTACTCGACGCGCCCGAGCTCGAACCAACGAAAATAATTCGCGTGATGCACCACGCCCATCTGATCGGTTTCGTAGAAGTGGACACGGTGCTCAACCTTTACTGACAAACGGATCGCCCTCCCGAAAATTTTTTACGATTGCAGTCTAAATCAAGGGCGGCGCCTTGTCAAGCAAATCAAAGTGCCTTGCAGTCGGGGCGAAAAAATTATACAATGCGCCCAAAGGAGGCAGTTGAATGAAGTTTGAAAAGTGGCAGGGCTGCGGCAATGATTTCGTGTTGGTCGATCGCTTTGACGGCGGCTCGATTGAAGGCGTCGATGTGAAGAAGTTTTGCGATCGACATTTCGGGATCGGCGCGGACGGAGTGATTTTTGTTTTGCCGTCGAGGGTGGCGAGTGCGCGGATGAGGATTTTCAATCCCGACGGTTCGGAGGCGGAGATGTGCGGCAATGGTATTCGATGCTTCGCGAAGTATCTGGTCGACCACTCGATCGTCGATCAAAAAATCATTCCGATCGAGACGGGCGCGGGGGTGTTGAAGGTTTCGCTCGACGGCGAGGATGTGACGGTCGACATGGGCGCGCCGATCCTCGAGGGCGATCGCGTACCGGTCGAGGGATTTGGCGAGCGACGGATCATTGACGAGCCGATTGCGGTCGACGGCGCGGAGTATCGAATGACGTGCGTGTCGATGGGCAATCCGCATTGCGTGATCTTCGTCGAGTCGATCGCGGCGGTTGATGTGGCGACGCTGGGACCGAAATTCGAGACGCATGAAAAGTTCCCGCGCAAAATCAATACGGAGTTCGTCGAGGTGATCGATCGCTCGACGCTTCGAATGAGAGTGTGGGAGCGCGGCGCGGGGATCACGTTGGCGTGCGGGACGGGCGCGTGCGCGACGGCGGTAGCGGGCGTGTTGAGCGGTCGCAGCGCTCGACGCGTGAAGGTTTTGCTCGACGGCGGCGCGCTCGATCTCGAATGGCGTGAGTCGGACGAGCACGTGATGATGCGTGGCTCCGCGCGGAAGGTTTTCGAAGGACAAACGAGAGAATGACGAGCATGCCGATGTCACAGCGCGGGATGCTGAAGGTTTCGCTCGACGGCGAGGATGTGACGGTCGACAAAGGCGAGTCGATTGCGGTCGACGGCGCGGAGTATCTTATGACGTGCGTGTCGATGGTTAATCCGTATTGCGTGCTCTTCGTCGGTTCGATCGGTCGACGCTTCGGATGAGTGTGGGAGCGCTGCGCGTGCGCGACGGCGGTTTCAAGTGTGCTGAGCGGTCGTAGCGTCAGGCGCGTAAAGATTTTGCTCGACGGCGGCGCGCTCGATCTCGAGTGGCGCGAATCGGACGGTCATGTGATGATGCGGGGCTCCGCGCGGAAAGTTTTTGAAGGACAAACTGAAAATTGAGGTGGCAGCTATGATGGATATCGTGAGCATCGGATTCGGGAGCGTGGTAATGACGAGCAAGATAATGGCAATCGTGCCGCCGGATTCGGCACCGATCAAGCGGCTGGTGACGGACGCGCGGCGCGAAAATCGATTGCTGGACGCGACGTACGGACGGCGGACGCGGTCGGTGCTGTTGATGGACAACGGCATGATCATCTTGTCGGCGATCACGCCGGAGACGATATCGATGCGCGCGCTCGACGAAAGTCTCAAGGGCAAAAAGGAGTTGGCGACGGAGGAAGAAATTTAATGGCACGCGGCTTGCTGATAACGGTCTCCGGCGCCTCGGGGACGGGTAAGGGCGCGGTGTGCGGTCGTCTTCTCGAGACGACGCCGGAGCTGACGTATTCGATCTCGGCGACGACTCGAACTCCGCGCGGAGGCGAAGTCGACGGTCGAGAGTATTTTTTCTTCGATCGAGAGCATTTTCGAGAGAAGATCGAGCGCGGCGAGTTTCTTGAGTACGCGGATGTCTTCGGGAATTATTACGGGACGCTGCGTTCCTACGTCGACGGTCAACGGGACGCGGGGCGCGATGTGCTGTTGGAGATTGACATTCAAGGCGCGCTGCAGGTTAAAGCGGCTTGCCCCGAGGGTATATTTATATTTTTATTGCCGCCTTCGCTGGAGGAATTGAAGCGGCGGATCATCGGGCGCGGGACGGAGTCGGAGGAATCGCTTGCGCGACGGTTGAGCGCGGCGCCTTCGGAGATCGACGTCGGTCGGCGCTACGATTACGCGGTTGTCAATGACACGATCGATCGGGCGGTCGAGCGGATCAAAGCGATCATCGTCGCCGAGCACTGTCGCGTCGAGCGGAGTGCGGAGCTGTTCGATGCACTGAAAATTTGATGGGAGATGTTGCAAGTTGAAAATCCGTAAGCCGAGCATGGTAAATCCGTCGACGGATGCGCTGCTCAAAAAGACCAAGAGTCGCTACACGTTGGTGGTGCTGGCGTCGAAGCGGGCGCGGCAACTTTTGTCGGGCGAGCCGTGCCACGTCGAGAAGCGGTCGAACAAATACGTGACGAACGCGATGAAGGAGATCGTCGAAAACAAGATCACGTATCGCATACAGCGCGAGCATCGTCGGTGAGCGCGATGGGCGAGAACGAATTTACATCACTGAAAGGCAAAAAAATCGTCCTGGGCGTGACGGGCGGGATCGCGGCGTTCAAAGCGGCGGGGCTGGCAAGTTTGCTGGTCAAGAGCGGCGCCGAGGTTCGAGTCGTGATGACGGCGGCGGCAAAAGAATTTATCTCCGCGCGGACGTTTCAAGAGCTGACGGGTCAACCGGTGAGCAGCGAAATGTTCGGCGAGCCGAGCAACTATCGGGTGGCGCACATAGCGCTGGCGAAGTTTGCGGAGCTGGTCGTGATCGCGCCGGCGACGGCGAATTTCTTGGCGAAGGCGGCGCACGGGATCGCGGACGACCTGTTGACGACGATGATCCTGGCGACAACGGCGCCGATAATGGTGGCGCCGGCGATGAACGATCGAATGCTGTCGAACGCGGCGACGCAAGCAAATCTCGAGACGCTCCGACGGCGGGGCTTTGAGATCGTCGAGCCGAACGACGGACGGTTGGCTTGCGGGACGTCGGGCAAGGGGCGGCTGCCGGAGCCCGAGGAGTTGGCGGCGGCGATCGATTGGCATTTCGAGCGATTGAAGGCGCGCAAACTCGAGGGCAAAAAAATAATCGTGACGGCGGGCGGCACAATCGAGCCGATCGATCCCGTTCGATACATCGGAAATCGCTCGAGCGGCAAGATGGGCTTTGCGATCGCGGAAGCGGCGCATCGACATGGGGCGCAAGTTTTATTGGTGACGGCGCCTTCGGTGCTGAGCGATCCGTACGGTGTCGAGGTGATTCGAGTGGAAACGGCGCTCGAGATGCACGACGCGGTGCTCAAAGAATACGAGACGTGCGACGGCGTGATAATGTCGGCGGCGGTGGCGGATTATCGGGCGAAAACGATCGCCGACGAGAAAATCAAGAAGTCCGACGAGACGCTGACGATCGAGCTCGAAAAAAATCCCGACATATTATTTGAGCTGGGGCAAAAGAAACAGCGGCAAGTGCTGATCGGATTCGCGGCGGAGACGAACAATCTCGAGTCGTACGCGGCGGCGAAGATGAAACAAAAAAATCTCGACATGATAGTCGCCAACGACGTGACGGTGGCGGGCGCGGGCTTCAACACCGACACGAACATGGTAACGATCATCACGCGCGGGAGCATGGCGGAGTATTTTTCGCTGATGCCGAAGACGGAGCTGGCGGAGCTTATCATCAAGCGGCTGGAAAAAATTTTCCAAGGGAGGCAATGATTGATGAAAAAAGTCTTATTCACATCGGAATCGGTGACAGAGGGGCATCCCGACAAGGTAGCGGATCAAATCTCCGACAGCATTTTGGACGCAATCCTCGAGAAGGATCCGATGGGGCGGGTGGCTTGCGAAACGTTGGTGACGACGGGGCAAGTGCACGTGGTCGGCGAGATATCGACGACGTGCTACGTTGACATCAATCGGATCATCCGCGAGACGATCCGTCGGATCGGATATACGAACGCGTCTTACGGTTTCGATGCAGACACGGTCGGCGTGCTGATATCGCTCGACGAGCAGTCGCCCGATATCGCTCAGGGCGTCGACAGCGCCTTCGACGACGAGAATGAGATCGGCGCGGGCGATCAGGGAATGATGTTCGGCTACGCAACAAATGAGACGCCGGAGTATATGCCGCTGCCGATATCTCTTGCACACAAGCTTGCGTATCGGTTGGCGGAGGTGCGCAAGACGACCGGCGAGGTGGACTACCTTCGACCGGACGGCAAGACGCAAGTGACGGTGGCTTATGAGGATGGCAAGGCGGTCGGGATCGACACGATCGTGATCTCGACGCAACACGCGGCTTCGGCGCCGCTCGATCGGATCAAGCGCGACATGATCGAGTACGTGATCAAGCCGATTGTGCCGACGGAACTGTTGAGCGACGCGACGAAGTACTTCGTCAATCCGACGGGGAAATTCGTGATCGGCGGACCTCAAGGCGATTCGGGACTGACGGGGCGCAAGATCATTGTCGACACCTACGGCGGTTGGGCTCGACACGGCGGCGGCGCGTTCAGCGGCAAGGACCCCACAAAAGTTGATCGCTCGGCGGCGTATGCGGCTCGGTACGTTGCGAAGAATGTGGTGGCGGCGGGGCTTGCCGACAAATGCGAAATTCAATTGGCGTATGCGATCGGCGTGGCGCAGCCCGTTTCGATCAACGTGAACACCTTCGGGACGAACACGATCGACGAGGATAAAATCGAGGCGCTGATCCGCAAGAATTTTGATCTCCGACCGGCGGGAATAATAAAGATGCTCGACCTTCGTCGTCCGATTTACCGTCAGACAGCTGCCTACGGTCACTTCGGGCGGACGGATATCGATCTGCCTTGGGAGCAGCTCGATAAGGTTGAGCTTCTCCGTCGGGGATGAATGAACGATAAAAACCGAGCCACAATCAAAAAAATTTTGCTCTCGGCGCTTGTGATCGCGTTTTTTGTGGGCATCGTGCTGGCGTATTACAACATGCTTTACAATCAGACGCGCGACGGCATCATCAAAAGCGGTCAGTCGGCGGCGATTCAATCAAAAAATTATCTCAGCAGCTATCTGTCGACCAGCATCGACGCGATTAAGCTGACGGCGTATACGATTGACGGGATGCTCCGCAACAACAAGACCAACGCCGAGATTTTGGATTATCTTGTGGGGCAATCGACCGCGGTCACGAGCACGGTTTTCGAGAACACGACGGGGCTGTACGGCTATATCAACGGTGAGTATCTTGACGGCGCGGGGTGGGTTCCGGAGGAAGGCTTTGCGCCGACGGAGCGCCCTTGGTACAAAAAGACGATCGAAAACAAGGGCGATATCACGCTGATCGACCCTTATCTCGACGCTCAGACCGGCAAGATAACGATGACGATCTCGAAACAGCTCTCCGACGGCAAAAGCATGGTCGCGATGGACATCGTGCTCGATCAGGTGCAGAACATTACCGAGGAGGCGGTGCGAATCGGCAGGTCCGATTACGAGTTCATCTTGGACAGCCGGGACATGGTGGTCGCGCACTCGAACAAGGAAGAAATCGGGAAGCATTATAACGAAGAGCAAGACACCTTTTGGGCGTTGATTGCGCTCAAGGCGAAGGAAGTCAACGATGATTTTTTCGAGATTGACTACGCGGGCGATCATTACATCGTCTACTCGGAGCGGATCGAAAATGACTGGCGTTATCTGACCGTCAAAAATGCGACGGAGGTATTTACTCCGTTGAAAATCCTGTTGGCAATCACGATCGCGGTCGTCATCATCATCGTGTGCATACTCTCGTACATCCTCAACAAATCGAATCGGCGCTACAGCATGGCGAAGAAGCTCAACGAACAGCTTGCCTCGCTTTCGATCATTTACCTGTCGGTCTACGAAATCGATCTCATCGAAGACAAATTCAAGGAAATTCGATCGGTCAAACCGATCCCCGGCGAGCCCGTCAACGAGGAGAAATTCAAGAGTGCCGGCGCGCTGATCGAGGCGCGGATGCGGGCGATGGTCAGCAAAACTTCTCTCGACGACACGCTCCGCTTTATAAACTTGTCGACTTTGAACGAGCGCCTGAGCGATTCGGACACGGTGGTGATTGAGTACCGCAACGTCAACCAAAAATGGCGGCGCTGCCGATTTATCGTCTCGAAACGCTTGACGGACGGCGCGGTGTCGAATGTGCTGTGGTTGATAGAGGACATCGACAAAGAGAAGAAGGAGCGCGACGATCTTTTAAATCTGTCGGAGCGGGCGGTTGCGGCAAGCGAAGCCAAATCGTCGTTCCTCTCGAATATGTCTCACGAAATCCGCACGCCGATCAACACGATCTTGGGAATGAACGAGATAATCCTCCGCGAAAGCCAAGACTCGGCGATAATAACCTACGCGGAGAGCATCAAAAACGCCGGCACCACGCTGTTGGGGATAATCAACGACATCCTCGACTTCTCGAAAATCGAAGCGGGCAAGATGGAGATAATCCCAGCGGACTACGACCTGTCCTCGCTGATAAACGATCTGGTGAATATGATCCAAGTCAAGGCGCGGAGCAAAGGGCTTGCCTTGTCGCTCGATCTCGACAAGAACCTGCCGAAAATGCTGCACGGCGACGAAGTTCGACTCAAGCAGGTCATAACGAACATCCTGACGAACGCGGTCAAGTACACGGAGAAGGGCTCTGTGACGTTTTCGATGGGCTTTCGACGGCTCGAGAACGATCCGAGCGGCATCATGCTGACGGTGTCGGTCAAGGACACGGGGATCGGGATCAAGCCCGAGGACCTCAAAAAAATCTTTGACGAATTTGAGCGGCTCGAGGAGGAGCGCAATCGGAACATCGAGGGCACGGGGCTGGGCATGGCGATCACGAAAAATCTGTTGCGCCTTATGAACAGCAGTCTGAAGGTCGAGAGCATCTACGGGCTGGGCACGAAGTGTTCGTTTGAGCTGAAGCAGACGGTCGTCAAGTGGGATCCGCTGAACGATTACGAGACGGCATATAAGAAATCGATCGAGGGGCATGTCAAGTACAAAGAAAAATTTCGGGCGCCGACGGCGCGGGTATTGGTCGTTGATGACAATCGGATGAATTTGCGGGTATTCGTCAATCTGCTCAAGCAAACGGAGCTAAAGATCGACACGGCGCTCAGCGGCAACGAGGCGCTGTCGTTGACGCGGGAGAAAAAATACGATCTCATCTTTTTGGATCACATGATGCCGGGCAAGGACGGGATCGAGGTGCTGCACGAGTTGAAGGCGCAGACGGACAATCCGAACCGCGCGACGCCGACGATCTGTTTGACGGCGAATGCTATCAGCGGGGCGCGCGAACAATATCTGGCGGCGGGCTTTGACGACTTTTTGACAAAGCCGCTGAACCCTTCGAAGTTGGAGGAGATGTTGTTGTCCTACCTGCCGCCGGATAAGGCGGTGACCACATCCGACGAGCGCCCTTCGTCGATGTCCGTCCGACGGCGGGACAAATGAGTTTTTGCTGATTAAATAAAACTGTTTCAAGGCGCGAGGCGCCTTTTTTCTTGTCTCCGTTTGTATACAAGGCAGGGATAATTACCGAGCCGCCGCCGTTTTCACCAATATTTTTTATTGCTTTCATTTCAAATTCATCTAAATCTGTCATAATGCCACCGTTGTTTTTAATTGACGATAATTCAAGGAGGTAATTGGTTTTGCGCTTGAAACACATGCTTAAAGCAAATAAAAATGAACTCCTCGCATTTGCACTTGCAGGTTTTGTGATAATCAACAGCGGTTTTACGGCTCCCCATGAAATGCTCGAGGAGGCGCCCGCGCCGACAGAACCGGCGGCGGAAGCGGCTCCGGTTGAAAATAATGCTCCGACGGCGGTCAGCGTGTCCGCGGATGGTACGTTGGCAGTCGCCGACGAAACTCAAAAATCTCAGTTCGCTCTGATCGAGCCCGAAGAACAATCCGATGATGAAATTCAATTGAATGAAGAAGGCGTCGAGCCCGAGTCGCTTGATAACGAGCCGCTCACCGGCGACGATTATGTTGAAGAGGTCGAGCCGATCTCGACGGTTGAGTACGTCGAGGAGCCGGTCTACAGTGACGAGCCGCAATACTCGGCAATCATGTCGATGGAAGCGACGGCGTATCTGCCGACCGACGGCAACGGAGAAGGTATTACCGCCACCGGCATCCCTGCCACTTACGGCGTGGCGGCGGTCGACCCGAGCGTGATCCCGCTTGGCTCCCGACTCTACGTGCCGGGCTACGGTGAGGCGATCGCGGCCGATACCGGCGGCGCCATCTACGGATATCGCATCGACCTTTGCATGGAGTCTTACGAAGAGGCCATGGCGTTCGGTCGCCGAGTCATCACCGTCTTCGTCCTCGACTAAAAAACTCTTATCGGAAATAAAATACGGCGGACGCCTTCTTTGCGGGGCGCCCGCCTTTTTATTTTCTTAACGGATCACATCGACGCCGCCCATGTACGGGATCAAAACGTCCGGCACTTTCACGCTGCCGTCGGGCTGTTGATAGCACTCGAGAATCGCCGCCACCGTCCGTCCGACCGCAACGCCGCTGCCGTTGAGCGTGTGAACGAACTCGGGCTTCGCCTTCGGCTCACGACGGAATTTGATCCCCGCGCGCCGCGCTTGGAAGTCAAGGCAATTCGAGCACGACGATATCTCGCGATACTTGTCCTGCGCCGGCATCCACACCTCGAGATCGTATGTCTTCGACGACGAAAAGCCCATGTCGCCGCTCGACAGCACCACGACCCGATACGGCAGCCCCAACTGCTCGAGCACATAGCCCGCGTCCGCCGTCATCGCCTCGAGCTCCGCGTTCGATTGCTCGGGCGTCGTGTATTTTACGAGCTCGACTTTGTTAAACTGATGTTGGCGAATCAGACCGCGTGAGTCTTTGCCCGCCGCGCCCGCTTCCGCGCGGAAGCATGCGCTGTAACAGCAGAATTTTGTCGGCAGCATCGACGCGTCCAATATCTCATCACGATAGAAATTCGTCGCCGGCACCTCCGCCGTCGGGATCAGATACGCGTCAAGCCCCTCGAGCCGGTACATGTCCTCGGCGAATTTCGGCAGTTGCCCCGTTCCCGTCATCGACGCGGTGTTGACGATGTACGGCGGCAGCACCTCTTTGTAGCCGCGCGACGCGTGCGTGTCCATGTAGAAATTCATCACCGCGCGCTCCAGCCGCGCCCCAAGCCCGAGCATGAACGTAAAGCGACTGCCGCTGACTTTCGCCGCCCGCTGCTGATCCATGATCCCGAGCCGCTCACCGATCTCGAAATGCGATTGCGGTTTGTCGATCGACGGGATTTCGCCCCAACGTCGAACCTCCACGTTGAAAGTGTCGTCGGCTCCGCGCGGAACCGTCGGTTGAACCATGTTCGGCACGCGCAACAGTAAATCTCTCAGCGCGCCCTCGACCTCGCGAAGCTCGCCGTCGAGCGCCGAAATTTTGTCGCCGATCGCTCCGACTTCTGCCTTCACGCCCTCGACATCCGCGCCCGCCGCTTTCAACTTGCCAATCTCTTTCGAGCGGGCATTGCGTTGAGCCTTGAGCGCCTCGACGTCGGACAACATCGTCCGCCGTTTTGCATCGAGATCAAAAATCGGATCGAGCTTAACCGTCGAGCAACGATCGGCAAGCATCGCCTCGACCGCCGCGCGGTTGTCCCGAATGAATTTCATATCAAGCATTCGCTTATCACCTCAAAAATCATTTTAGCATTGGCGTTGAGGGGTGTCAACTTGACTTAGACGCTAAACATGATACAATGCAACAAAAAAAGTGAGGCGAGTTATGTTGAAGGGAGCAGTCAAAGCGGGCGCTGCGGCGCTCATCAAAGAACGCGATTATCTCTCGGAGCTGGACGCGAAAATCGGCGACGGCGACCACGGACTGAATATGGCGCGCGGGGCGCAATCGGCGCTCGAGGCGCTCGACGAGCACAGCGGCGCGCTGACGGTGAGCGAACTGATCAAATTGGTCGGCGAGGCGTTTTTGATGAACGTCGGCGGCTCGGCGGGTCCGTTATACGGCAGCGGCTTCATCGCCGGAGCAAAGGCGATCGACTCATCCGAAGCGGCGCTCGACGCGAAAACGATCGGGCTGTTTCTGCACGAGTTCAATGCGGCGGTCAAGAAACGCGGCAAGGCGGAGCTCGGCGACAAGACGATGCTCGATGTGCTGATCCCGCTCGAAAAAATATTCGTCGAAAGCGAAGGCAAGCCGTTGGCGGAGCTGTTGAAGGTCGGGCGCGAAACCGCTCGAAACGCCGTCGAGTACACAAAGGAATTGACGGCGCGGCGCGGTCGGGCGTCGTATTTGGGCGCGCGGTCGGTCGGGCACATCGACCCGGGCGCGGCGTCGGCGGCGATACTCTATCGCGAAATATCTTTGTACATCGAAAAAAATTTTTTAACACCGGCTCAGCCGGATTGAAAGGCAGGCAACAAGATGAAATACAGCGCTCAGTACGTGATGCCGCCGACGGCGGATTACGGTTTTCTGCAGAAGGAATTCCCGACGGCGGCGCCGGTGTGGTGCAGCGTCGATCTGCGCGACGGCAACCAGTCACTCATCATCCCGATGTCGATCGACGAGAAAATCGAGTTCTATAAGATGCTCATCAAAGTCGGCTTCAAAGAGATCGAAGTCGGATTTCCCGCCGCCTCCGAAACGGAATATCAACTGCTCCGCCGGCTGATCGAGGAGGATTTGATCCCGCCGGACGTGACGGTGCAGGTACTGACGCAGGCGCGCGAGCACATCATTCGTCGCACGTTCGAGGCGCTCGACGGTTGCGAGCGGGCGATCGTGCACGTCTACAATTCGACGTCGATCGCGCAACGCGAGCAGGTTTTCAAAAAATCGAAGGACGAGATCAAACAGATCGCGATCGAGGGCGCGCAACTGCTCAAAGAGTTGACGGGCAATCGACCGTACCGATTCGAGTATTCGCCCGAAAGTTTCACGGGGACGGAGCCGGATTACGCGCTGGAGGTTTGCAACGCGGTGCTCGACGTGTGGCAGCCGAAGGTCGAGCGCAAAGCGATCATCAACATCCCCGTGACGGTGGAGCTGTCGATGCCGCACGTCTACGGCGCGCAGATCGCTTACATCAACCGCGGGCTCAAGTATCGGGACGCGGTCGATTTGAGTTTGCATCCGCATAACGATCGCGGTTGCGGCGTCGCCGACACGGAAATGGGATTGTTGGCGGGCGCGGATCGCGTCGAGGGAACGCTGTTCGGCAACGGCGAGCGGACGGGCAATGTCGACATCGTCACGGTCGCGCTCAACATGAAATTGCTCGGCGTCGAGCCCGGGCTGGACTTCTCGAATATGCCGGCGTTGGTCGAAACTTACGAGCGCTTGACGCGCATGCACGTGCACGAGCGCCAGCCGTATGCCGGGGCGTTGGTGTTCACGGCGTTCAGCGGCAGTCATCAGGACGCGATCGCCAAGGGCATGCGCTATCGCGAAGAAAACAATCCCGAGCAGTGGACGGTGCCGTATCTGCCGATCGATCCCAAGGACGTCGGGCGCGAATACGAATCGGATGTGATTCGCATCAACAGTCAGAGCGGCAAGGGCGGCGTCGGCTACATTCTCGAGCATCGGTTCGGGATCGAGCTGCCGAAGAAGATGCGCGAGGCGTTCGGCTATATTGTCAAGGGCGTGTCGGATCGCGGGCACAAAGAGCTGCTGCCGGAGGAGATTTATCAGCTGTTTCTCGACGAGTACGTCAATGTCGAGGAGCCGTATCGGCTGTCGGATTTCCTGTTGAAGAAGGAGCCGGACGGCGCGCGCAAAGGTTGGGTGGAGATCGAGCACGGCGGGCGGCTTGAGCACTTGGAGGCGCGCGGCAACGGTCGGCTCGACGCGATCTCGAATGCGCTGCAGAATCGTTTCGGGCTCCGATATAAGGATGTGACATATTCCGAGCATGCGCTCGAGACCGGTCAGGACGCGCGCGCGATCGCGTACATCGGCTTGACGGATTCGGAGGGCAAGAAACATTTCGGCGCGGGCATGGACACCGATATCATCAACGCCTCGGTGCGCGCGTTGCTCAGCGCCATCAATCGAATGGTGAGTAAAAAATGACGCCGTCGTTTGAAGATTACAAGCTCCGCGCGGAGCATGAGCGTGTGATTGCGCTGGAGCGGGAGCTGTCGCTTGATATCGAGACGCCCGTTTCGATCTATCTGAAGTTGGTCGGCGAAGGCAAGGGCTATATCCTCGAGTCGGTCGACACCACGCAGGAGGCGTTCGGGCGATACAGTTTCATCGGCACGGAGCCGCTGGCGCGGTTGCAGATTTATCCCGACAAGCTCTTGATCCTCGAGGGCGATCGGCTTCGGTCGCTCGGCGGCAAGCCGATCGACACGCTCAAAAAGTACATGCATCGTTGGCACGTCAAGGGCGGGGAGGCGCCATTGATGAGCGGCGGGCTGGTCGGATATCTCAATTATGAGATCGGCGCGACGTTCGATCGGGTGCGCGGGCTGGAGCTCGACGAAGAAGAACTGCTCGGCGAATTAATGATCAGCCGGCTGATGGTTGTGCACGACGCGCTCAAACAGCGGATCAGATTGGTGTGCTTATCGGAGGTCGACGCGGAGGAGCCGGAGCGGTCGTATCAACTTGCGGTTGCCGAGTTGGACGCCGCCGTGAAAAAATTGCAGGCGCCATTGATGGTTTCGTTCTCGACGGGGCGGTCGGAGGCGGCGCTCGAAATTGAGCGTCCGTCGATGACGCCGTCGTTTGCGTCGATGATCGAGACGATCAAGGAAAATATTTTCGCCGGCGAAATTTTTCAGGCGGTGCCCTCGGTGCAGTTTCGAGAAATGTTATCGCGCCCGGGCTTTGAATACTACCGCCGCCTTCGACAGGTCAACGGGTCGCCGTACATGTATTACATAAATTTCGGCGAGAATAAGTTGTGCGGGGCGTCGCCGGAGATGCTCGTCAAGGTGCAGGGGCGGCGCGTGTGGACTTATCCGATTGCGGGGACGCGTCCGCGCGGAGCAACAATCGAAGAGGACGCGCGGCTTGCCGACGAACTTCTTCACGACGAAAAGGAATTGGCGGAGCATGCGATGCTGGTCGATTTGGCGCGCAACGATCTCGGGCGGCTGTCGGAGCCCGGCACGGTCAAGGTGACGAAACTGCGGAGCGTGGAGCGATTCAGCCACGTGATGCATTTGGTCTCGAGCGTCGAGGGCACGTTGCATTCGGGCTATGAGGCGCTCGACGTGTTGAAGGCGACGTTCCCCGCCGGCACGGTCAGCGGCGCGCCCAAGCTTCGCGCGATGGAGCTTATCAGCGAACTCGAGCCGGTACGACGCGGGAGCTATGCGGGCGTGGTCGGATATCTCGACTTCGCGGGCAATCTCGACATGTGTATCGACCTTCGGACTATGCGCATCGAACGCGATCGGATCGGCGTGATCCAAGCGGGCGCGGGCATCGTTGCGGACTCGATCGCGCTCAACGAGTGGAATGAGATATTGAATAAGGCAGCGGCGATGCGGCAAGTCGTGCGGGAGGTGGAGCGCAATGGTTCTGCTGATTGACAACTACGACAGCTTTGTCTACAACGTTTATCAGATGCTGTCGGAGCTGGGCGCGAATGTCGAGGTACGGCGCAACGACGAAGTCACCGCATCCGATGTGAGCTATCGCAAGTATCGCGGCATTGTGATCTCGCCGGGACCTGGCGTGCCGTCGGCGGCAGGCGTGAGCGAAGATATGATTCGAGCGTTCGCGGGGCGGCTGCCGATTCTCGGAATATGCCTCGGGCATCAAGCGATCGGAGAAGTTTTCGGCGGGAGAATAATTCGGAGCAAAAAAATAATCCACGGCAAGACGTCGCGGCTGATTCACGACGGGCGCGGGCTCTACGAAGGGCTTCCGTCGAAAGTGGAGGTCGGGCGATATCATTCGCTGATCGTCGAGCGCGAGACGCTGCCGGATTGCTTGACGGTGACGAGCGAACTCGAGGACGGGACGATCATGGGGCTGCGGCACAAAGAGTTTGACGTTGAGGGCGTGCAGTTTCATCCCGAGTCGATTCTCACGCCCGACGGTCGAACCATGATGAAAAACTTTTTGCGCCGCTTGAACTAAAAGTGGAGTTCTTCGCCGGCGATGAGGCGTCGAATGTTATCCTTATGTCGGAAGAGCACGAACGCCGCCGCCGCCACGCAAAAATATATCAACTGCTTCGGATATAAAAAAGTCGAGGCAAGGATCGGGGCGCCGATTGCCGCTATGCAACTCGCCAGCGACACCGTCCGCGTCATCCCGAAACACACCCCCCACGCTATCAACAAACATACGGCAACATCCGGCATCAGGCAGGCAAGGCAACCGACCGCTGTGGCGACTGCTTTGCCGCCTTTGAATTTGAGGAAGATCGACATGCTGTGACCGATCATCGCCGCCGCCGCCACCGCAATCGCGTCGTAGATAAACGACGAGTATTGCAGGCAAATCAGGCATGCCAGATATCCCTTGCCGAAGTCGAAGGCGAAAGTCAAGAGCCCCGCCGTCCGTCCCAAGCAACGCCAGGCGTTGGTCGCGCCGATGTTTTTGGAGCCGACCGTTCGGAGATCGGTTTTCCAAAACAGCTTGCCGAGGATCAATCCGAAGGGGATCGAGCCGAGCAAATACGCCGCCAACACCAATCGCCAGTCCGGCATAATGTCACTCAACATGGCGCTTACCTCCTGTAATCGTTCGGCTCGGGCACCTGCGGTTCTTCGTCGTCATAAAAATTATCGTACATTCGATCGAACGGGCGCTCGTAAGTCGGCTCCGTCCGATCATAGGAGCGCTCGTCATAAGTCGGCTCTGTCCGATCATAGGAGCGCTCGTCATAGCTCGGTTCCGTTCGATCGTAGGAGCGATCGTCATAAGTCGGTTCCGTTCGATCGTAGCGATCGTAGCGATCGGAGCGATCGTCGTAAGTCGGTTCCGTTCGATCATAGCGATCGGATCGATCGTCGTAAGTCGGCTCCGTTCGATCGTTGCGATCGTAAGAATGGCGCTCCTCGGATCGATCGAGCGGCTCATAATCCCTGCTTCGACCGAGATCGTTGACTTTGACGCCGTGGCGATTTGATGTGGTCGCGGTCGAATCCTTTCGCAAATAGGGGCGCCCGACGGGATTATCCTCCTCCGCGCGGGAAGCGCCGTTGGGGATCGACGATTGATATTCGGAGGCGGCATCCCTCATGCGCTCTCGAAGGTAGGGATCGACTTCGATGCCGAGCGTGTCGGCAACCGACAGCCGAACCATCTCGACGTCGGGAATCCAATACGAAACGTCGTCGATATACATCGGATGCCCGGGAACCATATCCATCTCAAGCCCGTTCTGATAGGCGTCGTTGAGGGAGCCGGCAAGCTCAAGAATCTGACGCATCGAAAGGTCGGTGGTGACGGCGTCGACGGTCTCTCGAATGAGCGTCGGGATCGTGGGAATGATGGCGGGCGAAGCAAGTTTGTCGACAACCGCGGCGATAAATTTCTGCTGACGCCTGACGCGCCCGATATCGCCTTCGGAGTCTCGATAGCGGACGTAGGTGACAGCGTTGGCGCCGTCGAGATGCTGATAGCCCGGGTAAAGATCGATAACCAGCCCGCCGTCATCATCCCAAGGGTCCTCGTAATACATGCGCTTTTCGACGTCGATGTCGACGCCGCCGATGGCATCAACAAGGTCGACGAAGGCGTGCGTGTTGACGATGACGTAGTGGTCGATGTCGATGCCGAGGAAATTCTCGACCGTGCGCTCGGACAACCGAACGCCGCCGTAAGCATAAGCGGCATTAATCTTGTCGAAGCCGCGAACGCCGAGCTTGACGCGGGTATCGCGCGGGATCGACAGCAGCGCTGCCTGATTGGTGAGCGGGTCGATGGTGGCGACGATAATCGTGTCGGAGCGCCCGATATCGTCCTCGCGCTCGTCGACGCCCATAATCAGGACGGTGGTTTTGTCGGTGACTTTGAGGAGCTGATCCTCCTCTTCTTCGATGATGCCGGCAAGTTGCGTGTCGATGTCGGGCAATTTTTTGAGCGTGTTGGACGCGAACATGGCGCCGGCGACGGCGGAGGCGAAAAAACAGGCGATGAGCAGCAGAACCGGCCAAAAGCGGCGAGGCTTCGTACGAGAGCTGCGGGGAGCGAACGAGCTGTCGTGAGTCAAGCGATGACCTCATTTCCACAAAAACGAATGAAATTCATAATGAAGGATTTTATCGCAAAGGTTGAAGGAGTGCAAGCAAAATGGGCGTTGAAATCGAACGCAAGTATTTGGTAAAGGCGCTTCCGAAGGTCGACGGCGGCGAACGGATCGTGCAGGGCTATTTGAGTTTTGAGCCGACGGTTCGTGTGCGGCTGAAGAATTCGAGCGGGCGCTTGACGATCAAGTTCCGCGCGGAGGGGCTCAAGCGATACGAGTATGAATACGAAATCCCGGCGGCGGATGCGAAGGAGCTGCTCAATCGATGTCAGGGAACACTGATCGAGAAGACGCGCTATCGGCTGGGGCGTATCGAGTTGGATGTGTTTGAAGGCGACAACGCGGGCTTGATTGTGGCGGAGATCGAGTTGACTTCGGAGGACGAAAAAATTGATTTACCGTCGTGGCTCGGGCGGGAGGTGACGGGGCTCAAGCGATATCTCAACAGCGAGCTGGTCAAGCGACCGTACAAAAAATGGACGAAGGCGGAGCGATTTAATGAATGAATGGGAATTACTGTTGAGGCTGGCGCTATCGTGCGTATTGGGCGGCGCTATCGGCTACGAGCGGCAATCGCGTCGAAAAGTGGCGGGGCTGCGGACGAACATCTTGGTATGCTTGGGCTCGTGTTTGATAATGGTTTTGTCGGAGGCGCTGTATTTGAACGTCGAGGGTCGAACGAACGCCGATCCGGCGCGGTTGGCGGCGCAAGTGGTGAGCGGGATCGGTTTCCTGGGCGCGGGCGCGATCATGAAGGAAGGCTTGACGGTGATCGGTCTGACGACGGCGGCGTGCTTATGGGTCGTGGCGGGCGTGGGCTTGGCGGTCGGCGCGGGATATTACACGGGCGCGCTGTTCACGACGGCACTGGTATTCGCAACGCTCGGGACTCTGAGCCGCATCGACGAATGGCTGATGCACGAAAAGAATATGACGATACTGATCCATTGCTCGGAGCGTTCGGGGCAAATGCTGTTGATCAGTCGGCGGCTTGCGGAGATGAGCATGAACATTCGATCGGTGAAGGTCCGCGCGGACGAGAGCGAGACGGGGCTGATTTATATCGAGCTGGACGTGTATAATCATCGAGGCATCACGAGCATCAACGTGGTCGAGAATCTTCGCGAGCTCGACGGGATGGTGAGCGTGAAGGTGATGTGAGCGATCGGCTTGACAATCGATCGGGCGTCTGATAAGATGATTTCGGCGCGGAGAGGTGTCCGAGCGGTTTAAGGAGCCGGTCTTGAAAACCGGTGATGTCGAAA
>CAMKFB010000008.1 GCA_946411735.1 uncultured Selenomonadales bacterium | reverse complement strand
CCGCCGTCACCTTCGATCAGCCGCCGTCGCCGTCGACCAACCGCCGCGTCGTCGACCAACCGCCGTCACCTTCGACCGCCGTCACCTTCGACCGCTCGCCGTCACCTTCGACCGTAGCCGTCATCCTCGACCAGCCGCCGTCACCTTCGACCAACCGCCGTTGCCGTCGACCAACCGCCGTCACCTTCGACCAGCCGCCGTCGCCGTCGACCAACCGTCACTGCCCTCGATCAGCCGCCGTCGCCGTCGACCGACCGCCGTCGTCCTCGACCAACCGCCGCGCCTTCGACCAACCGCCGTTGCCGAATCAATTTGGAAAAAAGTTTTTCAATAAGAGGCGTCGCCGACGCCGGGTGGGAACCGCAGGATTTGTTGGGCGCCGCAATCGACGGGTGGGAGCGTCGGCGGCGCCCTTCAAACTCGACGGGCAGGTGGACAGGATAAATTCTTTTTAATCGGCGAAGATATATCGGAACGCCTCTTCCGCCGTCGACACCGCATGAATCTCCAGCCCCAAATGACCCTCGGGTATGTCCTTTTCGTTCTCTTTTGGAATCAGCAGCGTCTTGATCCCCGCCTGCTTGGCGCCGTACGCTTTTTCAAACACGCCACCGACCGGTCGCACTCGTCCCTGCAACGAAATTTCGCCCGTCACCGCCACGTCCTGTTTGATTTTTCGCCCCGTCACCGCGCTCACCAACGCCGCAAGGATCGCCGTCCCCGCGCTCGGTCCGTCGATGTTGCCTCCGCCCACTACGTTGATGTGCACATCATAATCATGTAAATCCTTCCCCGTCACGCGCCGCAACACCGACGCCGCATTGAACACCGAGTCCTTCGCCATTGACCCTGCCGTCTCGTTGAAGCGCACCGTGCCCTTGCCTTTTTCCGCTGCCTCGAACGCGATCGCCTCGATCTCGATCACCGAGCCGAGGAAACCCGATACCCCCAGCCCGAAAATATGTCCGACCTCCGGCGTCGAGCCCGCCTTCTTCGTCACGTATTGGTACAGCCGACTGACTTGCGTCACCTCGTAGATGTGCTGCTTCTCGATTCGGATTTTTTCCTTCACCAAGCTGATTTTCTTGCCGCCCGCGCCTGATTGCTCAATCGCAAGACTGTACGCGTCCGCCAAAATGTTGATCGCCTTGCGACCCTCAATCGTGTATTCGCTAATCGTCTCCGCGATCCCGTCGTCGAGCTCAACGTTGAGCCGTCGCGCCGCATTGTTGATGATGTCGACGATGTTTTTCGGCGTCAACGGCTCGAAATATATCTCCGCGCATCTCGAGCGCAACGCCGGATTGATCGCCGATGCCTCCCGCGTCGTCGCTCCGATCAATACAAAATCCGCCGGCGCTCCCTTCTCGAACAGCATCTTTATATACGCCGGCACGCGCTCGTCCGTCGGATCGTAATACGACGACTCGAAATACGCCCGCTTGTCCTCGAGCACCTTCAGCAATTTGTTCTGCAACATTAAATCCATCTCGCCGATCTCGTCGATGAACAGCACCCCGCCGTGCGCCTCCGTCACCAGCCCCGGCTTCGGCTCCGGCACGCCGTTTTCCGCCAACGCCTTTTGCGCGCCCTGATAGATCGGATCGTGTACCGACCCGAGCAGCGGATTGGTCACGTCGCGCGGGTCCCATCGTAACGTCGTCCCGTCGGTCTCGACAAACGGCGCCTTCGGTCCGAACGGCGAGGGCGGTTTGCCGCGTACCGCCTCCAGCACTAACCGCGCCGCCGTCGTTTTGCCCACGCCCGGCGGACCGTATAACAGCAAGTGTTGAGGATACGGCGACGCCAACTTCGATCGCAATGCCTTGACCGCGCGCTGTTGACCGACAATCTCGTCGAGCGACGACGGGCGAAGAAGTTCCATCACCGCCTGCGTCAATTTGACTTTGTCGAGCGCCTCAAGCTCCTCGCGCTTCTGTCGATCGTGCGGCGACTCCTCGTCCGGCTTCTCCTCACGAAGTACTTGCATCCGTATGTCTTTGACGTACTCGTTGTGATCCTGCTCGAGCTTCTCGGTAATCTTGCGCTCGATTTTATCCTCGAGATTGCGCCGCGCCATGATGTCGGCGATGTCCTCCGATAATTTTAAGAGCTCCGCCGGAATTTCCGACGACGACGGCACCGGTCCCAGCGTCGGATTTTCCTCCAAAATTCTTCGCAACGCCAAAATTCTTTCACCCGGGTCGCTCGAGCGCATGTATTTCAACGCGTCCATCCGCCCCGCTTGGATCACCATTCGATCCGAGCCCATCACGTCCATCATCAGCGAATACAGTGCCGATATTTCTCGATCGAGCTCCGTCACGTGGCGCGGGAAGTCGGGGCGGCTCGGCGCGCGCCGATTCCCGAGCATCTTCGATATTTTGTCCAAAAATCTCATCATCGATCCTCCCATCAAGTCATTATCGAACATCGTCGACAAAATTGCAAGCGCTTGCGCCCTTTGATATAATGTCACCGACAATTTCGTTGGAGGTCAAAGCATGGACAAACCAATCGTCGGCGGTCAAGCGGTGATCGAGGGCGTGATGATGCGCGGCTTCGGAAAAACCGCGACGGCGGTGCGCGAGCCCGACGGTCACATCGCAATCGAAGTCAAGCCGGTCAACTCGATCGCCGATCGTTATCCGATATTGAAGAAGCCGTTTCTGCGCGGTTCGGTCACGCTCTACGAGTCGCTCGTGCTGGGGATGCGATCGCTGTCATACTCCGCGCGGATGGCGGGCGAAGAGGACGAGCAGCTCACCGATCGGGAAATGGCGCTGACGATCGCGCTGGCGTTGGTGCTGGCGTCGGTGCTGTTCATCGCAATCCCGACCGGCTCGGCGAAGCTGTTTCATTCGATCACCGAAGACCCGTTCTTCTTGAACCTGATGGAGGGCGCGCTCCGACTGATAATCTTTTTGGGCTATCTGCTGGCGATTTCGCAGATGAAGGACATACGGCGCGTGTTTCAATACCACGGCGCGGAGCATAAAACGATATTCTGTTACGAGGCGAATCAGCCGCTGACGGTCGAGAACGTACAGAAATTTCCGCGGCTGCACCCGCGTTGCGGCACGACGTTTTTGCTGATCGTCATGCTGGTTTCGATATTCGTATTCGCGTTCCTCGGTTGGCCGGATTTATGGTTGAGGATCACGAGCCGAATAATTTTGCTGCCGGTGGTGGCGGGCATCTCTTACGAGATCATTCGATTGGCGGCGCGCTCGGAGAATGTTTTAATCCGCGCGGCGATAGCGCCGGGGCTGTGGCTGCAATACTTGACGACGCGCCCGCCCGACGACGAGATGGTCGAGGTAGCGATTGCGTCGCTCAACGCGGTTCTTCCGACGGAGGGATCGGATTGATGGAGATCAAATTTGAGAACCGCCGACAATTTTTTGAGCAGATGGCGGAGATGTTCATTGCGAGCCGCCAACTCGACAAGGCGATCCCGACCGTCGAGCAGATGATGAAAGAATTTCCGATCGACGCCAAGATATTGCTGTTGAAGGTGCGACTCTTCGACATTTACGAGGATTATCGGAATGTGATCGTCGACGGCGAGGCGGCGCTTGCGCGGCGCGGGCTCCAACCGAAGGATGAGATGATGCTCCGAAATATCCTTGCGATGGCCTATGACAAGATCGGAGCGATCGATCGGGCGGCGGAGCAATATCTAATGAGCAGCCGCGTTGATCTTCGTTCGATCGACGATGAGACGCTCCGCGCGGAGCTGATTGCCGATCGGCGGGAGGATTACAGCAATTATTTGTTTGCGTTGCATCGGATGTCGCCGACGGAGGTTACGTCGCAAAAAATTTTTTCGGCGATCAAGAATTACGACAAACTTTATGCCGGCGTCAAGCGCTTCAAACACAAGCCGCATCGACATGACAAAATTCGCGTCGGATATATTTCGCCCGACTTTCGATCGCACGTTGCGGGATATTTTGCGGCGCCCTTCTTCACGCATCACGATCGGGATCGGTTTGAAGTGATCGGCTATGCGGCGTGCAAGGAGGATGCCTTCAGCGAACAGTTGAAGCGGAACGCTGACGGTTGGAGGAATATTTTCGGCGACGCTCCCAACGTTGCGTCGCAAAAAATTTTTGAGGACGAGCTTGATATTTTGGTCGACCTGAGCGGTCACACGGCGCACAATTGTCTGCCGATCTTGGCTCACAAGCCGGCGCCGATTCAAATCAGCGGGATTGGTTGGATCGGCTCGACGGGGCTTCGGACGGTTGATTATTTTTTTGTCGATCGATATACTGTCGAGGACAAGCGCGGCGAAAAATTTTTTACCGAGAAGATCATTCGTCTGCCGCACATGCATTTCTGCTATCGTCGACCCGACGTCGAGATCGAAATCGGTGAGGCGCCGTGCCGATCGAATGGCTTTATCACGTTCGGCTCGTTCAATAATTTTTCCAAGGTGACGACCGATCAGCTTCGATTGTGGTCGGAGATCATGGCGGCGGTTCCGAGCGCGCGGCTTTTGATCAAGAGCACGGTCTTCAACTCGAAATACGTAAAGGAGATTGCGCTCGAGAGGCTCCGCGCGGCGTCGATCGATCTTCAAAGGATCACGATCGAGGGCGGCTCCAACCTTGACGGCTACCTTAGAAAGATGCGCGCGGTTGATGTGATGCTCGACAGTTATCCGTACGTTGGCGGCGGGACGACTTGCGACGCGCTTTACATGGGCGTGCCGGTGATCACTCGAGCGGGCGATCGGCACGGCTCGCGTTTCGGATTGAGTTTCGTGACGAATGTCGGCGCGGCGGAGCTTTGCGCGACGGACGCGGAGGATTATGTCCGAAGGGCGATCGAATTGGCGGGCGATGTCGATCGGATCGAGCAATATCATCGAACGTTGCGATCGATGATGGAAAGTTCGCCGTTGATGGATGCCGCCGCGTATATGTCCGACATTGAGGCTGCCTATAATGAGCTCCGATAAAAATTCCGCCGTCAAGGATTTGACTGAGGGCGACCCCTCGAAACTGATTTTGTTCTTCACGCTGCCGCTGCTTGCCGGCAACATTTTTCAACAGCTCTACGGCTTCGTCGACACGCTGATCGTCGGGCGCTTCCTCGGCGTGGGCGCGCTTGCCGCCGTCGGCTGCACCGGTCCGCTGATGTTTTTATTCCTCGGCTTCGTAATGGGCTTGACGAGCGGCGTGACGATCTGCACCGGACAACGTTTCGGCGCAAAAGATTTCGTCGGCATCCGAAGGAGCGTCGCCGCGTGCACGGTGCTGTCGATGGGCGTGTCGATTGTGATGACGATCCTCGGCGTGATGTTTTGCCGCGACCTGCTCATCCTGATGGACACGCCGCCCGCGATCCTCGACGGCGCCTATTCGTTCATCGTGATCATCTACGGCGGCATGTCGATGTTTTTGATGCTCCAACTGCAATCGAACCTGCTGCGCGCGCTCGGCGACAGCAAAATGCCGACGGTATTTCAAGCGGCGACGTTGACGATCAACATCATCCTCGAGCCGATTGCGATCATCGGGCTTGACGGCGGCATCCCGGGCGCGGCGTTTGCGACGATCGTCTCTCTGATGATCGGCAACGCGATCATATTCATCTACATTCGACGTCGGGTGCCGATTCTGCACACGCGACGGGAGGATTGGGCGCTCGACCGAAAAAATCTTTGGGAGCATGCGCGAATAGGCTTGCCGATGGGCTTTCAATCGTCTATCATAGCAATCGGCGCGGTGGTCTTGCAGATGGCGCTCAACGGGCTGGGGTCGACGGCAATCGCGGCGTTTGCGGCGGCGCATCGCGTGGACGGGATTGCAATAATGCCGATGATGTCCTTCGGCGTGGCGATCGCGGCGTATACGGCTCAAAACTACGGCGCTCAAAAATTCGATCGGATCGCGGAGGGCGTGCGCAAGTGCGTGATGATGTCGTGCACGTTCAGCGTGGCGATCGCGGCGCTGCTGATAGTATTCGGGACGGACGTGATGCGCATCTTTGTGGGCGATGGTCAAGAGCAGATTATCGAGTACGGTCAACAATTCTTCGTCATCAACGGCGCATGCTATTGGGTACTGTCGCTGCTGTTCATATTCCGTTTCACGCTGCAGGGGCTGGGACAAAGTTTCGTGCCGACGCTCGCGGGTGTGATTGAGCTGATAATGCGAGTGTTGGCGGCGGTCTTTTTGGTTGACGCGTTCGGCTATGTGGGAGCGTGCGTGTCGAGCCCGCTGGCGTGGATCGGAGGGTGCATTCCGTTAGCAGTCGCCTTCTTCATCACGCGGCGCGATCTTCGACGGGCGCATCATTACGGCTGACTCCGCGCGGAGTTTGCGGCAGCAGTCGTTTTGTGGTCGAAGGCGACTGTCTTCGTGTGGCGGGTGGGCGGGAAAATTATTTTGGGAGAGTGTTTTTTTTGATGGAAAGTTATTCGTTCAATCCTCAGCGCGTGTGCGCAAAGAAAATCTTTTTCCAGATCGACGACGGCAAACTCCGCAACGTCAAATTCCTCGGCGGCTGTCCGGGCAATCTGGTAGCGATCGGCAAGCTGGTCGAGGGTAAAGACGCGCGCGAGATCGCCGATATCCTGCGCGGCAACGATTGCGGCGGGCGCGGCACGTCCTGCGCCGATCAACTTTCGATCGCGATCGACGGCGCGCTCAATCAGAAAACCGCGTGAGGTGACGAAATGAATCGGCGCGATTTTATCAAGGGCTCCCTCGCATTGACTGCGGGCTTGTGGATCGCTCCGTCGATGCTCGGAGGTGACGCGATGGCGGCGACTAATCAAAAGTGGTGGCAACGGACGATCTTCTATCAGATCTACGCCAAGAGTTTCAACGATGCCGACGGCGACGGCACGGGCGATTTGCGCGGGATTATCGAGCGTCTCGACTACCTTAAGAGCCTCAATGTCGGGGCGATTTGGATCACGCCGATTTATCCTTCGCCGATGGTCGACAACGGCTACGACATTTCCGATTACTCGACGATCGATCCGCGCTACGGGACGCCGGCGGATTTCGACGAGTTGATTGCGGAGGCGCGTGCGCGCAACATCCGCATCATCATGGATTTGGTGTATAATCACAGCTCCGATCAACATCCGTGGTTCGTCGAGTCGAAGTCGAGTCGGACGAACGCGAAGGAGGATTGGTACATTTGGCGTGATGCGATCGACGGCAAGCCTCCGACGAATTGGCGCGCGATCTTCGGCGGGAGTGCGTGGCAGTGGTGCGAGGAGCGCGGGCAATATTATCTGCATACCTTTGCGAAGGAGCAGCCCGATCTCAATTGGGAGAATCCCGCCGTCCGTCGCGCGCTCTACGACTCCGCGCGGAACTGGCTCGATCGGGGCGTGGGCGGATTTCGGATCGACGCGATCGTTTACATCAAAAAGCCGCCGACGTTCCTCGACGGCACGCCCGACGGCGCCGACGGCATGGTCAACATTCACGCGATGACGGCGAATACGGCGGGCATATTGGATTATCTGCGCGAGTTCAAGCGGGAGTGTTTCGACGGTCGTGATATCGTGACGGTCGGCGAAGCGAACAGCGTCAAGCCGTCGGAGCTGCAGGATTGGGTCGGCTCGAACGGCGTGTTCGATATGCTGTTCGAGTTCAGCCATTTGAATCTCGGGATCGAAAATGAGGTGTGGTGTCGACCGCGCGCTTGGAAGTTGACGGAACTGAAAAAGGCGTTGAGCGCGAGTCAAAAGGCGACGGCACTCAACGGTTGGTACCCGATCTTTTTCGAGAATCACGATCAGCCGCGCGGAGTGAATCAGTATTTCGCCAAGGGCGCGGATCCTGTAAAGGCGGCGCGAGCGCTGTCGACGGTGCTGCTGACGATGCGCGGGACGCCGTTCATCTACGAAGGACAAGAGCTCGGGATGACGAACGTGGCGCGTACGTCGATCGATCAATACGAGGACATTCAATCGCGCGCGCAATACGAGTTCGCGCTGAAGGAAGGTTTGACGGCGGAAGAGGCGCTCGAATGCGTCCAAGCGCGCAGTCGAGACAACGCGCGAATCCCGCTCCCTTGGGCGGCGACGGAATTGAATCCGGTGCTCGAATGGTATCGAGCGCTGACGGAATTTCGACTGTCACACGAGGAATTGTTGAGCGGCACATACGAAGAGCTGTTGAGCGACGACGAAAAGATTTTTGCGTTCGAACGTGCACTCGGGGACAAAAAATTGATCACGTTGGTAAACTTCTCGACGGCAGAGGCGAAACTGCCGAAGCGATTTTCAACGTTGGAAGTACTGCTCGGCAGCGAACACAATCCTCAGCCGTCGGTGTTGAAACCGTTGGAGGCGCGCATCTGTCGCGCGTGACGGTCGACGGGAGGGATCACATTTGGGCAATTATCGAGACAAATACTTTGCGGAGGTAAAATCCGACCACGGTTGGTACACGTGTCGAAAGTGCGGCGGCAAGTTTCGCAAGAAGGACATGGATGTCGACCACATCATTCCGCAGCACTACGGCGGACCGGATCACATCGCCAACCTGCAGGGGCTGTGCAAGCATTGCAATCGGTCGAAGCAGGACAGCATGAAAGATACGCTGCCGGATTTGGTCGGAGCGAATGTCGATCGCGCCAAGCAGAAGGTTGATAACAAGATCGATCAAAAGAAGAAGGCAGTCCAAAAAAAGGTCGAGAAGCACATCGAACAACAAAAAAAGAAAGCGAAGGCGGCAATCGGCAAGATACTCAAACGAGCCCGCGATTGATCAGACGCTTGACGGTCGGACGGCTGAGCCGACGTAGCAATGCCGACGACTGTCGCCAACTCTCGCGCCAATATGAGATAAAATGCTGACCGTATTTCACCCCTCCGAGCCCGATCAGTTTATCCGCCATATTGGAGTCGTCCTTCATTGAGATCAACAGCCCGCGCACGTCGATCAATTTCAGCACTTCCGCCACCGCTCGAATCTGATCGTCGCTGTCGAGGAACGGGATGTTATCGAGATTGATAATCCGCAATCCTTCATCATAAAGGCGCTGTACCAAGGCGCCTTCTTCATTTGAAGCGGCAAATGCATAAAACGTTTCGTCCGACGGCAGATATCGCATCATCGAATAACCCTCGTGGAAGCGATGAAACAGCCGCCAACGCATCAACGATTTCAAGGTTTCGTATTGCAGTTTGAAATCTTGATCGTCCATCAAATGCTCGAACGGCGCAAGGTCATAACCACACTCTTCAAACACTCGAACATAGAACGACCGACTGTATTTTTGCCAACCGTGACAACCGAACGGCAGTACATTTTCGTTTTTTCGACAGTACCGCTCCGGCAAACACTCGACGGCAAATCGACTTGCCGTCCCGATCGGCGCGATTTTAAATTCGTCCGGCTTTGTCTTGCCCAAGTATGCAAAGATCGTATCCTCCGGCATACGCGATGTGCTCACGAGCGCGGCATTATTTTTGAGCACGTCGATGCAAGCCCTGACTCGACGCAAAGAAAATCCGCCGTTACCGCTGCAGAGATGTATGCCGTTACACCTTCCGATGCCGAGCGACCACGGCGCGCCGATGTAATCATATCCGAGTCGAAAAAACTCCTCCAGACGATCCGAGAACACAAACGTGTCGAGCTGATAGAGCAGAATGTAATCGAATCGACGGAAGCGCTCATAAAAATCCGGGCGCAACATCAGCGCATTGTAGCCGTTGATATTGCTGAAGTAAATCGGATCGAACGTCTCGACAGTGTAATCGATCTCCGACGGAAGATAATCGAACTGCCGCCCCTCCGGCGCGACGAACACGATCGGATGATGTCCGAGGACTTCTAAGCATCGACGCAAGGAGATCGGCTCGTACCAATTTAAATCCGCGCGGAACGGTTTATAAATTGGAATGACGACCGCCGCTCTCATGGCAACTCCAATTGCATGATCGGCAGCTGTTCTTCGTCCATATCCGCCGCCGGCGATAATTTTCCTCTCGAGCGCTCGATCAGCTCTCTGTTGTGCAGCTGCGCATAGTAGATGATCGCCCGATAAAATTTATATTCCACGCTGCCCGTCGGCATGCTCAACAAATCGATCGGCTCGCCGCTGCGATCCGTGTCCAGCACGCCCCATTGCTCGTCAAGGTCGACCCGCTCTGTCACGCGCACCGTCCCGTCCGTCAAGCGAAACTCCAAATAATCTGCTCGACCTGTCAGCGTCTCATAGCCCTCGAGCGACTGATTCCGCCACCGACGCTTCGCGATCACATCCTCCTTCTGCACTTCGTCGTAGATGAACAGCGTCGGCACCATCAGCACGTCCAAATCCAAATAGCCGTCCTCATCGATCCGATAGCCCATCCGTCGATAGTTGAAATAATAATTCGCCCGCGCCGTCGACTGCACCCACTTGTAGATCGTCTCCGGCACTTCCTCTACCACGCCCTCGATGAAATCTTCCTCCTCGAGCGACGGTTCGTCGTATTCATCAGCCTCCGCCGGCGACGCGCCGACCATCAGACCGATTGTCAGCAGCGCCGCCATTATTTTTTTTACGCTTGACATAATGCCCTCCGTTTAAATGCGGTCGATCTCGTACGGCGTCTCTTGATACACATAGTAGTTGAGCCAGTTCGCGAACAGCAAGTGCGCCACGCTCCGCCATCGGACGATCGGCTCGCGCGTCGGATCGTCGTTCGGATAATAATTGTCCGGCACGTGCGGATTCAGCCCCGCCTTCAGATCGCGCTCGTACTCCGCCTTCAGCGTCAGCGGATCATACTCCGCATGCCCCGTGATGAAAAATTGCCGCCGCTCGAGATTTGCGATCGCGTACACCCCCGCCTCCCCCTCCGACAGGATCGTCAGCTCCGGCACCTTCTCGATATCCGCGCGGAGCAATTGAGTGTGTCGTGAGTGCGGGACGAAGAATTTATCGTCGAAGCCGCGGAATAATTTTTCGTGCTTGACGCACAGATGATGTCGAAACACGCCCGAAATTTTTTCGTCGAGAATGTACTTCGGCACGCCGTAATAATAATACAACGCCGCTTGCGCCCCCCAACAGATGTGGAAGGTCGAGTAGACATTCGTGCGGCTCCAATCCATGATCTCGCCCAGTTCGCTCCAATAGATGACGTCTTCATACTCGAGCAGCTCGACGGGCGCGCCGGTTATGATGAAGCCGTCGTATTTTTTTTTGCGAACGTCCTCGAAGGTGCCGTAGAACTCCGTCAAGTAATCTTGCGAGGTATGCGTCGGGATGTAAGACTTGGTGTAGATGAAGTCGACCTCGACCTGCAGAGGCGTGTTGCCGAGCAGGCGAAGCAGTTGAGTCTCCGTGACGTGCTTTATCGGCATCAGATTCAGGATTAAAATCCGCAGCGGTCGAATGTCTTGACTGTAAGCGCGGTCGGCGTCCATCACAAAAATGTTTTCGCCCTCGAGCACATGCGCCGCCGGCAAATTATTAGGTATTTTTATCGGCACGGTTCCAATTCCTCATTCCTAATTCCTAATTAATCTATCGCGTAGCGATTGACCCAAGCCGTATAGCCCTTCGCGAATGCCCGCAAGCGCACCAGCCCCTTATACTCCGGCGCGTCGCCGTTGATCATCACATACGCCCCGTCGTTTTCGTCCTCAAGCTCCTGCCAACCTTGATGCGGCGTCCATATCTCGCCGGTCGTGATCCGCTCCGTGCCTTGCGGCAAATTCACCGCCTTCTTCATGAACCGAATCTCCGTCACGTTGCCCGTCGCGTCACGCGTGTCCTGCCACTCCCACACGATCAAATTCGAGCCCTTCAGCCGCATCGTCGTCGTGTCGGCGGTGATGGTCGTGATCGAGCCGTCCCGATTGATGATCTTGCACAAATCAATCCAACGGTCGGGCGCATTCTTCCTCTCGTATTCGCCCTGCTTGAAAACCTCGTCGACGATCGCGCAATAAAAATCCTCGTCGAACGACTGCGAATTGATCTCCTTGATGCGCCCCTCCGCCTTCGACCAAATCACCTTCCCCGACTTGTCGTAGAAATCCTCCCGCGCGTATTGTATCGTCCGATTCTGCGGATTGATTTTCAACAGCGCCAACGAATAGCTCAAGCGCGAAGGGTCCGGCAACAACGCTCTGATCTCGTAATTGTCGATGGTCTCTGCGGCGCCGTCATACGAGTAGGTCGTCTTCGTCCACGCCTCGATCTGCGTCGCAACCTCACGACCGTTTTCGCGCTTCGACGATTTGAGCACCTTCACCGAACTCGGCTCGAAATACTTGCTGTATTTATTGTCCGACGCCAGCCAGTACCACTCATCGGCGGCTTGAGTAATATTTTCGGTCGAGGCATCCGTAGAGGCGTCCGTTGGAGCGGCATCGACGGGAGCCGACGGCATCACCAGCGCTCCGGCGAGCATGGCGGCGGCGATCATTTTCTTGTTCATGTCAATTACCTCTATTCACACTGCGCATTGCGTCGAGCAGCTCATCAAGCCCGACGCCGAGCTTGGCGCTCACACGAATCGGTTTGATGCCGGTGACTTCGCGGACGGCGGCGGCAAGGTGCCTGCCCTCGTCGGGCATCTTATCTATCTGACTGATGACGGGAATGATGGCGACGCCGTTGTGGCGCAAGCGACTCATCCAAACCAATTCGAGCTCGAGCGAATCATTTGCCATGAGCATCAGCGCGACGTCAAGTTTTTCGGCGGCGGCTTGAGTTTTTTGAATGCGCTTGCCGGTCGAGTCGAGCCCGGCGGTGTCGACGAGCGTCACCGAGCCGATCCCGTAAATTTCCATTGCCTGATAGGTCGGCTCGACGGTCGGCTTGACGGCGGCGGCGTCTCGACCGAGGAGGGCGTTAATGAGCGCGGATTTGCCGCTGCTCCTTTTGCCGAAGAGCCCGAACTTGCGACTCTCCGGCTCGCGCATCGTACTGCTCGGCTCGAAATGATTTTCGCTTGTCATGCGATCACTCCCCTTCGGATTTTCCTTTTGAGAGAGTATAGCATAATTCGGCGCGGCGTGCTAGAATACAATCAAAAAGGCGGTTACGGCAATGAAAAAATTTTTACTGACGATGATGATGGCGCTGCTGTTTTCGACGGCGTTCTCGACGGCGGGCGCGGCGCCGACGATCGAGTTGAGCCTGCGCGACGACGTCAAACTTTACAGCCCCGAGCTGATCGCTTTGCTCAACGATCAACTGCGCGGGAGATTGGACGGCTCATTCGAGTTCACCGACGCGCCGGAGTATAAAATCGAAGTGTTTGTATTGAACATGGGCATCGGCAAGCTGGTCAACAACGGGCTGGCAACGACGATCTCATTGGGCGGCTCGTTCGCGTCGTTGTTCGTCGAGCCGTTGAGCGGGTCGTCATTGGGCGCGCTGGGCTGGGTGCACGCGACGAAACCGGTGTTTGCAATCTCGGTCAACGTCAAGGTGATCCGATTGTCCGACGGCAAAGTCCTTTATAACAAGAATCGACTCGGGCGGAGCAACATCGCAAAGAAGGATGAACGCCCGCCGCTGAAGGTGATCGAGGACGCCATCGACGACACCGTTGACACGATCGCCCGACCGCTCATCAAAGACTCCGCGCGGAGCAAACCGAGAGTGTTCAAATAAAAAAAGCGCCGTCGGCGCCTTTACTTCGATACAATTTTGTCCATCGGGCGCGCCACGCTGTAAACATCCGCCACGCGCTTGACTTTATTCATCAGTTGGTCGATCTGCTCGGCGTTTTTGACCTCGACCGTCAGATCGATCGTCGAAGTCTTGTTGCTCTTATTGGGAGTAGCGTGCACCGAGTGAATGTTGAGCTTCATCTCCGCCGGCATCGCCAGGATCGACGCCAGCACGCCGCTCTTGTCGTTGCAGATGATTTCGATCTCCGCCGAGTAATCGCGTTCGAGCCCCGCCTCCCAACTGACTTCGATCATCCGCTCGATATCCGTCCCCGACATGATGTTGGGGCAATCCGCGCGGTGCACCGACACGCCCCGCCCGCGCGTGATGTAGCCCGAGATCGGATCGCCCGGGATCGGATTGCAGCACTTGGCAAGTCTCACGAAATAGCCGCTTTCGCCCTCGACCAGCACGCCGTGATCGGTCTTGCGTTGATTGCCGCGTTGCGGCTTTTTTATTTCCGACAGCAGCGCCGAGACGTCGTCGGACATGTGATCCTTGAGCTCCTTCTTGTGCATCTCGACGAGCTTGGTGATGATGCCTTGGACGCTCTGACCGCCGTAGCCGACCGCCGCCAGCAGATCGTTTTCGTTCGGGATGTTAAGCCGCCGACAGACTTCGCCCAAGCGATCGTCCTTGAGCATTTCCTTCGGAGTATAGCCGAGCCGTTTCAATTCGCGCTCGAGAAGCGCGCGCCCCGTGGCAATATTTT
Organism: uncultured Selenomonadales bacterium; assembly: GCA_946411735.1. Classification (GTDB taxonomy): domain Bacteria; phylum Bacillota; class Negativicutes; order Selenomonadales; family Selenomonadaceae; genus Quinella. Next base: position 38,922 of record CAMKFB010000008.1, on the reverse strand, counting down.
CTTCGCGATTTTCCTTTTTGAACCACGCTCGAATTTTGCTGCGCGTGTCGCTCGAGGCGACGATGTTGAGCCAGTCGCGACTCGGACCGGGATTGTTTTTGTTGGTGATGATCTCGACGAAATCGCCGTTCTGCAGCTTATATTCGAGCGGCACGATTTTGCCGTTGACCTTCGCGCCGATGCAGTGATGCCCGACCTCGGTGTGCACTCGATAGGCGAAGTCGATCGGACAAGATCCCCTCGGCAGCGACAAAATATCGCCGTTGGGCGTGAAGGTGAAGACCTCGTCGCTGAAGATGTCGACCTTGAGCGCCTCAAAATACTCGCGCGGATCGGTAATCTCGTCCTGCAGATTGACGACCTTCCGCAGCCAAGACATCTTCTGATCGAACGCGCCGTCGGCATCGACGCTCCGACCGGTCTCTTTGTACTTCCAATGCGCCGCCACGCCGTACTCGGAGATTTTGTGCATGGTGAAGGTGCGAATCTGAATCTCGAGCGGATAACCGAGCGCCATCACGGTCGTGTGCAGCGATTGATAGCCGTTCGACTTGGGCATGGCGATGTAATCTTTGAAGCGCCCGGGAATCGGCTTCCACTTGGAGTGAATGATGCCGAGCACGTTGTAGCAATCCTTGACGGTATCGACGAGAATGCGCACGGCCGACAGGTCGTAAATCTCGCCGATGTCCTTGTGATCGCGCATCATCTTTTTGTAGATGCTGTAGAAATGCTTGGCGCGCCCGCTGATCGACGCGTGAATGTCGGAGTCGTCGAACTCCTCCTCAATCTGTCGAACTGCCTCGAGCACGAAGTCCTGACGTTCGCGCCGCTTCTGATTGACATTCTCGACCAGCTCATAATAAACGGCGGGGTCGAGATATCGCAGGCTCAAATCCTCCAGTTCCCACTTGATGTTGGAGATGCCGAGCCGATTGGCAAGCGGCGCGTACAAATCCATGGTCTCCTGAGCGATGCGGTGACGTTTTTCTTCGCGCATGAATTTGAGCGTGCGCATGTTGTGCAATCGATCGGCCAGCTTAATCATGATGACGCGGATATCTTTCGACATCGCCAGGAACATTTTGCGATAGGTCTCGAGCTGCTGATCCTCTTTCGATTTGAAGGGTATGCGCCCGAGTTTTGTGACGCCGTCGATGAGCGCGGCGATTTCGGGACCGAACATGTCCTCAACTTCGTCGAGCTCAAAAACGGTGTCCTCGACCACATCATGCAGGAGCGCGGCGGCGATCGTTTCGTCGTCGAGGTGGAGCTCGGTCAAAATTTGCGCGACCTGCAGCGGATGATTTATATAAGGTTCGCCGGAGGCGCGCTTTTGTTTTTCGTGCCCTTCCTTTGCGACGAGGTAGGCGCGCTCGATCAGCTTTAAATCGGCGTTAGGCTGATAGGAGGCGACAGCGGCGAGCAGCGACTCGATTGTGACGGGCGATTTGTCTTTATCGTTCATGGGCATCACCTTCGGAATTGAGTTTGAAAAGACGCGAGCGGTTGAGGTCGAAAGCCTTATTGGGTACGGGCATGAAGAAATTTTTTCCGTCGGCGTCGAAATGAATCAGCCCGATCTCCGAAAAAACTTTGACGGCGGCGGCGAAGGTGTAGATGGAGTTGAGCCTTTGATCGTCGAACGCCACATTCGAGCGACGGAAATCGGCGGCGAGCTTGCAAAGATTGAAGGAGCGGAACGCGGCTTCCCTCGACTGAGCGCGGAGAAATTTATAGATGCGCGCGAGTGCGGGGCGATCGGGAAATTGGTCGGCGTCGCCGGAGGGCTCGAGGGTAGAGATCATGCATTGGACGGAGCGGATGTCATTGAACTCGTTGATGGACGGCTCGAAAGTGATATCGACGGGCTCGTGCTCGACGAGATCGGCAAGCGCGCCGAAGTTCCATGCGACGGCGCGGATTTTTTTAACGGGCATGACGGCGGGGCTGTCGAGCGGAACATCGTCATCGTCAAAGAAATCGATGGGGGCGTCGAAATCCTCTTCGGCGAAGTCGGGCCGGGCGTCGAGGTCTTCATCAACGAAGTCGGGGCGGGCGTCGAAATCGGCGAAAGCGGCGGCGTCCTCGTCAATCTCGTCGATGCCGCGCGACGGCGGGGGAACGTCGACGGCAGAAAGCTCGGTTTCCGCAGAGATTGAGTGGGCGGGTGGGATAAAAATATTCGTTGCCCCGTCGGATTTAAAGGGCGGCGCCTTTATGGGACCGGCGGGCGGGAGAAAAGTTTCGAAGCTCAAATGTTGGAAGCTCGAGCCCATCAGCCGCACTTCAACCCCGCGCACCCCGCGCCACCCGAACTTCGGATGCGGATTGCCGATCCCGAATGGCGCCAGCCGCTCAAATTCCTCCGCCAGCTCCTCCGTCATTTCCGCCGGATGGATCAGCGCGTCCAATTTTTGAGTCGGCATAAAATCTTCGTCGCGCAACTTTCGTCGAACATATTCGTCGAAGTCCCGCGCAAAATTCTCCGCGTCCTCGCGCTTGAGCGTGAAGCCCGCCGCCGCCGCATGCCCTCCGTAATGCAAAAATCGATCCGCAAACTGATCGAGCGCCTCTTTCATGTGCAGCGCCGCAATACTCCGACACGAGCCGACTGCAAGCTCGTCGTCGAGCGCGATCACGATCGTCGGAAGATAATATCGCTCCAACAGTTTTGACGCCGTCAGACCGATCACGCCGCGATGCCAGCCCTCCCGCGCGATCACGATCGAGCTCAGCCCGCCGCCGCTTTCCTCCCGTCGGCGTTGAAATTCTCCGTCCGCCTCCGCAAGCATTTTCGTCTCGATATCCTTGCGTCGATTATTTTCCTGATCGAGCGTCAAAGCAATCTGCCGCGCCTTGACAGGATTATCCGTCGTCAAAAGCTCCAGCCCGATCAGCGCGCTCTCCAGCCGCCCGACCGCATTCAAGCGCGGTCCCAGACTGAAGCCGCAATGACCGGCGTTAAGTTTTTTTCCGTCGAGCCCCGCAACCGTGATCAATTCTTTCAGCCCGACGTTGGCGGTCTTACTCATGCGCGTCAGCCCGAGCCGAACAATCTTGCGATTTTCTCCCGTCAGCGGCACCAGATCGGCAACCGTCCCGAGCGCGGCAAGCTCAATGTTATCGACATAATCTCGATAATCGCTCCCGTTGATCCGCAAGTCGAGCGCTTGACACAACTTGAAAGCCACGCCAGCGCCGCAAAGATTTTTCTCGGGATAAGCACAATCGGGCTGATGCGGATCGAGCACGGCAATCGCATTCGTCACCGCGCCGCTCGGCAGATGGTGATCCGTCACGATCACGTCGAGCGAATCTTTGACAGCGGCAATCTCCGCGTCGTTTGAAATGCCGCAATCGACCGTGATCACCAACTCGCACTCGTATGTCAGCTTCCTCAGCGCATCGACATTGAGCCCGTAGCCCTCCGTCTGTCGGCTCGGAATGTAGGCGTTGACCGCCGCGCCATGCCGTCGCAACGCGCGAACCATAATCGACGACGCTGTCATCCCGTCGACATCGTAGTCGCCGTAAACGACAATGCGCTCGCGATTTTCAACGGCGCGCGCGATCCGCTCGACCGCCTCACTCATGCCCTTCATCGAAAACGGATCGTAAAACGGTTGAGCGCGCTCGGGATCGAGAAATTTCCGCGCGGAATCGGCGTCTTTGATGCCGCGATGATTGAGCACGGCGGCAGTCAGGCGATTGATCCCGAGCTCCGCCGCGATCGAGTTTATAATCATATTATCGTCGTCATATAATGTCCAATTGTTGAGCATGGCGATTCCTCATTCGGTTTTCGGCTCGACGGCTTGATGGCGCTTAGCCTCCGCCGCGTTGCGCAACACCATCCATAACGGTCCGGCGATGAATATCGACGAATAGCAGCCGCTGAAGAAGCCGACCATCAGCGCGAACGAGAAATCTTTTGTGGTCTCGCCGCCGAAGAAGTAGAGCGCGAAGGTCGTGAACAGAACCGTGAAAACCGTGAACAGCGACCGCGTCAGCGTCTGATAGATCGAGCGGTTGACAAGCTCCTTTATGTCGCCGCCCCGTCGAAAATGCAGCTTCAAATTCTCTCGAATGCGATCGAAAATGACGATCGTGTCGTTGATCGAATAGCCGACGATCGTCAGCAGCGCCGCCACGAACGACGAGTCGACCTGCCGTTGCGTGAACGAGAAGAACGCCATCACGACCAGAATGTCGTGCACCAGTGCCAGCACCGCCGCGATGCCGAAGCGGAACTCGAATCGATACGCCACGTAGAGAATGATGATGCCCCACGAAATTACCAGCGCCATCACCGCGTTCATGATCAGCTCGCCGCCGATGGTCGCGCCGACTTTTTCTTAGCGCATCACCTCGTACGCGCCCACATCCGCGCGGAGCGACGCCATTAACGCTTTGCGATCGTTCTCCTCGAGATCGACCGTCCGAATCATTACGTTCGTCGACGACTCTACGCCGCTCGTTTCGCCCGACAGTTGGATCGTCGAGCCCTCCAGTCCGTAGGCGCGGAGCGAATCTCGAATCTGCGGAATTTGAACGGGCTGCTCGAATTTGAGATCGATGATCGTCCCGCCCGTGAAGTCGATGCCGAAATTCAGCCCGCGCATCGCCATCGAAATCAGCCCCGGCACAATTACCAGCAGCGATATCATAAACCAAATTTTGTAGCGCCCCGCGATGTCAAACTTAGGCATTGTCCTTCACCGCCTTCCGCTTGGTCTCGCGACCGTAATTGGGATCGAACAGCAAAAATCCGTCGGCGCCGTAAGCGCTCGGCGAAGTAAATATCTTCGACGCGATCATCAATTTCAACATGTAGCGCGTCAACGTGATTGCCGTCAGCATCGACAGCAGCACGCCCAGCCCGAGCGTGATCGCAAAGCCGCGAATCGTGCCCGTACCGTATAAGAACAGAACCGCCGCCGCTATGATCGTCGTGATGTTGGAGTCGAAAATCGTCGTAAAGGCGCGATCGAAACCCGCGTCCATCGACAGCCGCAAAGTTTTGCCCAGCCGAAATTCCTCTTTGAAGTGCTCGAAAATCAGCACGTTGGCGTCGACCGCCATGCCGATCGACAGTATGATCCCCGCCACGCCCGGCAGAGTCAGCGTCGCGTCGAGCCCTTTGAGCACCGCCAACAGCGCGACCGTGTACGCCATCAGACTGATATCGGCGATCAGCCCCGACATTCGATAGAAAATCAGCATGAACGCCAGCACCGCGCCGATGCCGATCACGAACGCGAATTCGCTCTTGTCTTTCGAGTCTTGACCGAGCGACGGTCCGACCGTGCGCGTCTCGATGATGTTGACTTTGACCGGCAACGCGCCGCTCCGAAGCAGGATCGCCAACCGTTGAGCCTCCTCGAGCGTCCGTTGACCCGAAATTTCCGCGCGCCCGCCCAAGATCGGTTCCCTCACGACGGGATCAGTCAAAACCTCGCCGTCGAGCAGGATCGCGATCGTCCGACCGACATTCGCAAGCGTCAGATCGGCGAATTTCTTGCCGCCCTCTTCGCTGAACTCGAGATTGACGACGCATTGATTGTTCTGCTGATTCATCGCCGCCTGCGCGTCCTTCAAATCCGTGCCCGTCAAAACGACATTGCCGTCCTCGTCACGGAACTCGAGCATCGCCGTCTTGCCGATCGTTTGAATCGCCGCGTCGGGGTCTTTGATGCCCGGCAGTTCGATGATCACGCGCCGTTCGCCTTCGCGTTGAATGATCGGCTCCGTCAAGCCAAGCTCGTTGATGCGCTTCTCCATTATCGAGACAACTCGCTGCATGGCGTCGTCGTTGACTTGCGCGATCTCGGTGTCCTCCGCCTCGAGCACCACGTGCGTGCCGCCCTGCAGGTCGAGCCCCTGTCGAATCGAATGCGCCAGCGGTCGAATGAACACAAAAAAGACTGCGACGATCGCGCCGACGCAGACTATCAGTTTTATTAAATTGGTTCGCTGCAATATACTTCCGGTCCTTTCATAAAGTGTTTTACGCGTCGACCTCGACGTTGTTGCCGACAAAATCTGCCTCGCCCTCGCCCAACAGCTGCTGATGATACGGATTGGTCTCGTCGAGATCGCTGAAGAACTGCACTTGGGAGTTGGCGACCGTGCCGGAGATGTACGCGCGCCCGCACTCGGGGCAAATGTCCACGCGCAACTGCGCCGACACGTTCGCCACCGCCGCCGCGGGATGATGATGCCGGTGGCTGATCGCCAACGACCGATTGACCGAGTGATGCTGCGTGACGTGGTCGATGTGAGTGGTGTGCTCGAGATGCGGCTGCGGACGCGGCAACGTCGGAATGCCGTCCTCGTCGCGCGACTCCTCATAAGCCTTCAATTCGTCCTCGTCGATCACGTAATGCGCATGCTCCTCCGTGTATTGACCGTAGGAACTTTCATACTGCAGATTACCTGTCCCGAGCACGAGATCGGCGTTGATCGTCGGCGCCAAAGGCAGCGACGTTTGAAGCGGCGCCGCTTTATTTCTCGAGCCGCCGCTTGTCTTGCGATTGGCGCAAGTTCGGCACTCCGCCGGCGACGACAGTCGACCCGACGCTTTTATTCGAGACAACGTCGGATTCAGGATCGACGAGTGCTCATCGAGTTTCGACGGCGATTTTTGGTCGTCGTCTCGAGCGTATAAAGTATAGTTGATATCGTTGCCGTCCTCCTCCGCCGCCCGTTTAAATCTCTCGCGCAATTCCTCCGACATCGTTTTCTGATTGCGCTCGAGCGCGTCAAAGTCTCGCGTCGTGAGATTGGCACTGAAATTTTCAAGACTGTGCAGCGCGCGCTGACCGTAATGCCTGTCGGCACTCGCGTTCACGATGACGATTCCCTTCACTGACATTTGACACACCTCATTCCCTTTGTTGTTGCCGACAGCCGCGCCGCCGCCCTATTCGATAATCTTTTCGAGCATCCGCTTGACGTCGTCGATGTCGACGCGCGTATTATAACACGGACCGTTCGGTCGAATGTTGAGCACCCCGACCGCCGGCAGCGGATAAACGTCTTGAATGCCGCTCATCAGATCGCGCTCGCACGCGATCGCCAGCACCGCCTTCGGTCTCGTTTGCTTGACGAATTGCCGCGCCAACGTCCCGCCCGTCGCGACCAAAAAATGAAAGCCCAGCTCGTCCGACAGCTTCATCAGATCGCCGATATTGCACCCGCCGCATCGCTTACAATTATTCGGATCGCGCGTGATCTTATGAGGGCACGTCGCAAGTTGGAGGCAATGCGGCACCAGCACCAGCAGCCGCTCGGCTTTGACTTTGATCCCGCATTTGATGAAAATCAGATTGCTGACGGCGATAAACGACCCTTCCAATTGTCGCCGACTGATCCCGAAAATTTTTCCGATCCGCACCGCCATAGGGAACAACAATCGGATCAGCGCGTAGGAATATCGACGCAGCAGCGGCAGGAACGGCAGCCCTTCCATCGCCAGCACCATGTTGACGACGATTCCGATCGAGAAGATCGAGATTGTGATGATCGCCGCGCCGAGCATTGCGGGGAGCTTTTCATAGATGTCCGACAGCCCGAGGTAAGTGATTTTCCACATTCCGTAGAGCACGAGCGCGGCGAGAAATTCCGTCACGAGCATCAGCCCGAGAAATACACGCTTCTTCGGTCGGGCGAGCGCGAATGTGCCGATCATGTCCTCACCTCCCGAGCGAATGCCCTTTGAGATAATCCGCCGCCGACATCCGTTTGCAATTGGGCGCCTGCAGCTCGAGAATCTCGACGGCGCCTTCGCCCGTCCTGATGATCAGCCCGCGCCGATCCGCGCACATCACGCCGCCGCATTCGACCGTGCAATCGAGCGGAGGATCGACGAGCCGCGTCCGACAGATTTTGAAGATTTGACCGTCGAGCGTCGCGAACGCGCGCCCGCACAGCCCGCGCACCAAATTATGTATGCTCCGCGCAGAGCGATGCCAATCAATGGCGCCGGTATCTTTTTTGATCATCGGCGCGTAGGTCGATTGAGCGTCGTCCTGCTTTTGGCGCTCGAGAGTGCCGTCGAGCAGCCGATCGATCGTCTCATTGAGCGCCTCGACGCTTCGATCGATCAGCTTGTCGTAGAGCTCCGGCAGCGTCATGTTCTCGTCGATCGGGACTTCGCGCTTTACGAGCATGTCGCCGGTGTCGAGCCCCGCATCCATCATCATCGTCGTGATCCCCGTCGACCGCTCGCCGTTGATCAGACACCACTCGATCGGAGCCGCCCCGCGATATCTCGGCAGCAGCGACGCGTGCACATTGATGCATCCGCGCGGAGGAATGTCGAGGACGCGCTGAGGAAGAATTTGCCCGAAGGCGGCGACGATGATCAAGTCGGGCGCAAGAGCCGCCAATTCATCAATAACGTTATCGTTTTTTAGACGCTCGGGCTGAAGTATCGGCAGAGAATTATTTTGAGCGACGACCTTGACGGGCGAAGGCATCAACTTATGACCGCGTCCGCGCGGGCGATCCGGTTGCGTGACGACGCCGACGACCTCAACATCCCCTCGCTCGATCAACGTCTCGAGGCTGGCGACGGCGAAGTCGGGCGTGCCCATGAAAATCGTTCGGAGCTTCATGATCTGTCACGGCGCCCTTCGGAGAGATTCTGTGCGATCTCGATAAACAGCTTGCCGTCGAGATGATCGATCTCGTGTTGAAGGCAGCGCGCCAACAATCCTTCCGCCTCGACGAAGCGTTTCTTGCCATATCGATTGATGTACTCGACGCGAACCTTCTCGGCGCGCTCGACATCACCGAACAGCCCCGGGAACGACAGGCAGCCCTCTTGATCGACAACCGCGCCCTCGCGCTCGACGATCACCGGATTGATCAGCTCGTAAAGTTTTTTCTTGTCGACGTTGATCACCGCCATGCGAATCGGCACTCCCACTTGCGGTGCGGCAAGCCCCACGCCCTCATTTGCGTACATCGTCTCCGCCATGTCGTCGAGCAGGTGTTTGATCTTTTTGTCGATGCGCTCGACCGGCGCGCAAATTTCTTTGAGTACCGGCTCGCCCATCTTTTTTATTTCCATCACAGGCATAAACATTTCATTCCCTTCGAGGCTTATGATGTGCCTATTCGCTGTCGATTGAAAAAATCCTATGCTCGATCTATAATTCGTCGCGACTGGAGGTAATGTGATGATAAAAATCAGCATCGTGGGCGCGACGGGATATGCCGGCGCCGAATTGTTTTCGATATTGAATCGCCACCCGCAAATTTCGATCACGCACATCACGTCGGAGAGTCACACCGGCGAACTCATTTCGGATTTATATCCGCATCTGCGCGGGCTTTACGATCGACAGCTCGAGAGTTTGAAAGAGCTTGAGGCGATTGCGGAGGACAGCGATTTTATATTTGTGGCGCTGCCGCATGGTCACGCGATGGACATCGGGCGGCGGCTCGAGGACATGCCGACGCGCATCATCGATCTGGGCGCGGATTATCGCTTCAGCGATCCGAACGTCTACGAGCAATGGTATAAAGTCAAGCACACGCATCGCTCCGCGCGGAGGGTGTACGGGCTGGCGGAGCTTTATCGAGAGGAGATCAAGGGCGCGAAGATCATCGCCAACGCGGGCTGCTATACGACGGCATCGATCCTGGCGTTGGCGCCGCTGGCGAAGCATCACTTGATCGATGTGAACTCGATCGTGGTGGACGCGAAGTCGGGCGTCTCGGGGGCGGGTCGCAAGCCGAATCAGGCGAATCACTTCCCCGAGCTTTATGACAGTCTGAAGGCGTACGGCGTGGCGACGCATCGACATACGCCGGAGATCGAGCAGGCGCTGACGGATATCGGAGGCGAGCCGACGATCATAAACTTCACGCCGCATTTGGTACCGATGTCGAGAGGAATCTTGGCGACGTGCTACGCGACGATGCGCGCGGAGATCACGCCGGAGATGATCGACGCGGCATTTCATAAGATGTACGGCGGAGAATTTTTCGTTCGACTGCTCGGGCGCGGCGGTTATCCGATGACGAAGGCAGTGCGCGGCTCGAATTTCTGCGATATCGGTTGGCACGTCGATCCGCGGACGCGGCGCGTGATAGTGTTGTCGGCGATCGATAATCTGGTGAAGGGGGCGACAGGTCAAGCGGTGCAGAATTTGAACATCGCGGCGGGTTTCGAGGAGAGGACGGCGTTGGATGTGGTGCCGATGTACCCTTGACGGCGAGGTGATATTCGATGGCAATCCCAAAACAAAACGAGCTGTACGATCCCGTCTTGGAATTTTTGAGTGACGGCGAAGTTCATACATCCGAGCAGTTGCAAAAATTTATAAGGCGCAGATTTCATTTGACCGCCGCTCAACGGGCGAAAAAAACGAACAGCGGCGCACCGGTATGGACTAATAACATTGCCTGGGCGATAAGGAAATTAAAAGAAGACGAAATGATCGTCGCGCCTCAGCGTGCTCACTATCAAATCACCGACGCGGGTAAAAAGTATTTGTCGGGACGTGTTTCAAATGTTGATGATGAGGTCGATTCGCCGCTCGACCTCGATGAAGGCAGTGATCCGCTCCAAAAAATTGACCGGTTTGAGCGACTGTATCTCGAATTGGAGAAAGGTTTTATCGACGATCTGTTGGACGTGATTCTCAACCTGCCGTCTGAGAAGTTCAAAGGGCTGATTGATCGGCTGTTGAGGACGTTGGATTACGACGGCGAAGAAGTTGTTGACGTTGCGCTCAACCCCGACAAAAACGGCAACCTTAGCGGCTCGCTCATGCTGCGCAACAGGAGCGGCTTCGATGTGCGACATGTTGAGGCAAAACGTCTGCCGTACGATGAAGTGATTGACGAAGACGAACTGCAGCGTTTCGTTAAGGCGATGGATGATCGCTCGCAGATCAAAAAAGGAATGTTTTTGGCGACGGCGATGTTCTCGGACGAGGCGAAGGAGTATGCGGACGAGCACTCGGTGTACTTGCTTGATGTCGATGATGTGATCAATCTCATGCTCGACCACAACCTCGGCGTCACGACTCGAACCTACGAGCTGAAGTACATCGATAAAAAATTTTTTATGGGTTGAATAAAAAAGGGCGCCGCCTGTCGAGGGCAGCGCCTGATTTTTTCGCTCCGCGCGGAGCCGACCGTCTCATTGGGGTCTAGGGGCGATAGCCCTTATGTGGGTGGGCGGGCGGGAAAAATTATTTGGGCGGCATGACTTCATTGACGCATGCAAGAGCGTTGAGCGTTCGCGGGAAGCCGATGAACGGGTTGATCGCCGTCAGCACCCCGATCATCTGCGCCCGCGTATTTCCCACGCTCCGATTGCCCGCGATGTGCGCCTTCAATTGCGGCTCGCAACCGCCGAGCGACGCGATTGCCGCCATCGTCAACATCTCACGCTGCTTGAGATCGAGCGTGCCGCGCGTGTAAGTGTCGCCGAAACAAAACTCCGCCAAGTCGTCATTGAAATGCGCCGCATCCGACGGAGCGTTCTTGCGCATCTGATTGATCGCGTCGCCGAATATCTCAATCTGCACGCCCAGCCCCTTATCGAACCGCGTCGAGTCATCGACCGTGCCCTGCTTTTCGAGCGGCAACTTTACGCCGTGCGCTTTGAAAACTTTGTTGATCGTCTCGAGCGCATCAACCGTGCGCGCAAAGCCGATGTACGGCGTAATTTGATAAATCGCCTCACGAATCTCGAGCGGCTTGACGCCTGCCTTTAACGCATTCTCCGTCTCGATCTCGAGATATTTTTGACTGCCGATCGTCGCTATCGACGCGATCCGAACCAGCTCCCGATCGGTATCGTTGAGTGCCGCCGATTGCTTGACGGTGTCGCCGTAGACGTAGCGCTCGAGCACCGCCGACATTTCGGGATCGTTTTTCTCGAGCACCTTCGCCGACGCCTCCGAGCCGACCGCAAAGCACGATGCCCCGAGCATCAACAGCCCGAGCGACAACATTTTCTTCCAACGCATAAATCTTCCTCCAATCAATCTGTATCGAACATTGCTGCGACAAATTCATTCCAATCGGCGAGGCTCCGCGCGGAGTCTCGAACGGCGCGCATCCCGTCTCGATTGTGGTCGAGGCGCTCGTTGACGGCGTCGATCGTCGAGAGAAGATCGTCGACGGTAAATCGATTGCCTTTCGAGATCGCCGCCAAAGTGAGCGCAAACTCCATCGCTTTGAAGCCGACGATGAACATTCGACAGGCAAGCCGCCGATCGCCGTTGCGCGAGAACGGATAGCAGCGCATGAAAAATTCGTTGACCAGATAATTCTCGAGCACGACGTCCGGCAACATCGATGTAATCTCCGCGCGGAGCCCGAGATAAATTTTTTTGATCTGCGACTTTTTATCGGCGCTCATTTCAGCGGCGTACATCCGATCGAAAATGTCGATCATAATATCCGCGTGGCGCTCGACTTCAAAAAAATTTTTCCGCTCGACGGTCGGCTCATCGATCAGTCGATATAAATTTTGGAGCCGACGATCGATCGGCAACGCCCGATCCTGCAGCAGAGCGATCGCCCGACGTTGAAGCTCGATCGCCTCATCGACGTCGTCAATCCGATCGCTCCAATCGAACATAAAACGCGGCGGCTCGATCTCGACGGTCTCAAATGTGATCGGCTCCTCCGACAATAAAACCGAGCGAGCGACAATCGGACAGGTAAGCGTAAGCGACTGCTCGAGAAGGTTGTCAATTTTATAAGTGACGCGCGGATAATCGTGGCAGATGGCGGCTAAGTGATCGGCGCCGAAGTTTTTTTGAAGCACGCACAACAGATCGCCGTCGAGGAAAGGGCAATCGCCGTTGGGCATGAGCTCGACGACAAAAATTTTTTCCTCCTCGACGAATCTGATCCGATCGAGAACGGCTTGATTGTCGAGCGCCGCCAACTTTTTATAAGTATCGCGATCGATGACGACGCGCCAATTTCGACAGCAGCGGCTCGAACACTTTCGACCGTCACATCGAAAATCCTTGACGTAAGTCGGGCGCCAACACTTCATCTTATAAAATGCGTCGGCGTCCACGGCTCGAGCTCGGGCATGCCGAATTGTTCTTTACCGAGCGCGATGCTCTTCATCATAAAGATCATATTGCGCGCCAACGTCCGCATCGTTTGAAGTCCCTCCGCATCCTGCGACACTTCGCCCTGCTCTCGACCGAACGCGTTATTCCAATATTGACTGGGCGCGATCGGCATGCCGCTGATCGCAAAATACTTGTTGAGCTCATCGAACGTGGCGGTCGTGCCCGCGCGCCGAGCGATCACCACTGACGCGCCGACTTTCATCCGCTTGTCGAAGCCCGTGCTGAAAAACAGCCGATCGAGGAACGAAATCAGAGTGCCGTTGGCGGAACCGTAATAAACCGGCGAGCCGACCACCACGCCGTCCACCTCCTCAAAAATCTTGGCGCTCTCGTTGACGATGTCGTTGACAATGCACTTGCCGGTCTTGAAACAGCTGCCGCAAGCGACGCAGCCGCGCACCGCCTTGTTGCCGACGTGGACGAGATTGACTTCGACGTCCGCCGTCTCAAAAATCTTTTTCATCTCCTCGAGCGCCAACGCCGTATTGCCTTTGACATGCGGCGAGCCGTTAATCATCATAACCTTCATCGCAAAACGCTCCTTTCAAATGCTCCGATCGATTTTATTATCGTGAGCAACTCCAAGTCAAGAATGATTTGATCAAAATCGCTTGCATTTTTTGTGATCGATGATATAATGCATTTATGCTGTGTGCAACGCAGCATAGGTAATTTTTTTTAGTGTAGAGGAGTTTTTATTGATATGGCTTTTGAGGACAAGACACTCGTTTGCAAAGACTGCGGCAAGGAATTTATCTTCAGCGCAGGCGAGCAGGAATTTTACGCGGAGAAGGGCTTCGAGAACGAGCCTTCGCGCTGCCGCGATTGCCGCGACAAACGTCGCCGCAGTCATGAGGGCGGCGAGGGACGTCAGATGCACAAAGTGATTTGCGCCGATTGCGGCAAGGAGACGGAGGTTCCGTTCTTGCCGAAAAACGATCGACCGGTCTACTGCCGCGACTGCTTCAGCAAGCATCGGCTCAACCGCGGAGCATAATCGCAGCGCTGAATTTATCATAACGAATTTCGATGGAGCTCGAGAGGTTTTCTCGGGCTCTATGTGTTTTCGACAAAAAATAGCTTGACTTCAATCGTAATCGCGTATATAATTCACACCGTTGACGGCAAGAGTCATCAACGCACGCGGCCCGGTAGTTTAGTTGGTTAGAATGCCGCCCTGTCACGGCGGAGGTCGTCGGTTCAAGTCCGATCCGGGTCGCCAGTCGCTTTAGAAGCGACGGACCAATAAGTTTGCAGTCGGCGACATAGCCAAGTGGTAAGGCCGAGGTCTGCAAAACCTCTATCCCCGGTCCGATTCCGGGTGTCGCCTCCAAGCGAAAGATATTCGTCAAGATTGATATAGATGTTTGATGCACTGCCGTCGAGCGGTGCTATTCTTTTGATAGGGAATGTTCCATGATTTTTGAGAGTCTGACACAAAATCTGCAGGACGCTTTCAAGAAACTTCGAAGCCGCGGCAAGCTCACAGAGGACGACATCAACAAGGCGATGCGCGACGTGCGCATGGCGTTGTTGTCGGCGGACGTCAACTACAAGATCGTTCGGCAGTTCGAGAAAAACGTCAAAGCACGCGCGGTCGGCTCCGAAATACTCAACACGCTCACGCCCGCCCAGGCGGTCATCAAAGTCGTCAACGAAGAATTGACGGAACTGATGGGCGGCAAGGAAAGTCGGCTGAACATCTCGCCGCATCCGCCGACGGTGATCGTGATGGCGGGGCTGCAGGGCTCCGGCAAAACGACTTCGGCGGGGAAATTGGCGCTGTCGATGCGCAAGCAGGGTAAAAAGCCCGTGCTGGTGGCGGCGGACATCTATCGACCGGCGGCGATCAAACAGCTGCAGGTCATAGGCAAGAAAATCGACGTGCCGGTCTTTACAGAAGACATTCAAGACGCCGTCAAGATATCGGCGGACTCGCTCGAGTACGCAAACTCTCACGCGAAGGATGTCGTGATCATCGACACGGCGGGGCGCCTGCAAATCGACGAGAAGTTGATGCAGGAACTCAAAGATATAAAAGCAACCGTCAAGCCGCACGAAATTCTGTTGGTGATTGATGCGATGGTCGGTCAGGAAGCGGTAAATGTCGCGCAGACCTTCCATGAGGCGCTCGAGATCAGCGGGATCGTGTTGACGAAACTCGATGGCGACGCGCGCGGCGGATCGGCTTTGTCGGTCAAGGCGGCGACGGGTTGTCCGATCAAATTCGTCGGCATGGGCGAAAAGATCGAGCCGCTCGAGGTGTTTCATCCCGATCGAATGGCGTCGAGGATACTCGGCATGGGCGATGTGCTCAGCCTGATTGAGAAGGCGCAATCAACGATCGATGCCAAGACCGCCGAAAAGATGGTCAAGAAAATCAAAGCCGACGAGTTCACGCTCGCCGACTTCCTTGAGCAACTGCAGCAAGTCAAAAAGCTCGGCTCGCTCAATGATATACTCGGAATGATCCCCGGGCTTGGCAGTCTGAAGAAGAAGCTCGGAGGCGCCGATATCGATCTCGACGGCAAAGAAGTCAAGCATATGGAGGCGATCATCTTATCGATGACGCCGAAGGAGCGCGCCGACGTCAGCATCATCGACGCCAAACGGCGCAAGCGGATCGCGGCGGGTTCCGGCACCAAGGTGCAGGATGTCAATCGCCTTCTGAAACAGTTCGGCGAGATGAAAAAAATGATGCGCAAGCTCAAAACACAACAATCCGCGCCGTCAAAAAAAGGCAAGAAGGGCAAGGGTAAATCCAAGCTCCCCAATCTCGGAGATTTGTTGAGCAGTTTCGGCGGGTTTCCTTTCCGTCGATGAGTCGCATTGAAAGGTGGTGAAATGATGGTAAAGCTCAGACTTAGTCGGTTCGGCTCGAAGAAGAAACCGTTCTATCGTATCGTGGCGGCGGACAGCCGCTCCCCGCGCGACGGTCGTTTCATCGAGATTCTCGGCAATTACGATCCTTTGCAGGAGCCGGCGGTCGTCAATGTCGATGAGGACAAAGTCATTGACTGGATTAAAAAGGGCGCGCAGCCCACTGATACCGTTCGTTCGCTTCTCACCAAGAAGGGAATTATGGCAAAGATCGAAGCTGCAAAAACTGCGAAGTAACTGACATTCACTTGAAAAGAGGACGATTTCGATGAAAGAACTGGTTAAAGTAATGGCATCAGCATTAGTCTCGAATCCGGACGCGGTCGAGGTGCAAGAGGTCGAGGAGGAAGATCGGACCGTGATCAAGCTCCACGTTGCGCCGGATGATATGGGCAGAGTCATCGGCAAGCAGGGACGCATCGCCAAGGCAATCCGCGTCATCGTCAAGGCCGCTGCCACACGCGAGAATCAGAGATATTCGGTCGATATCGAATAAGAGATCACATAAAATGGAGCGGCGGGGCGCGGTAAGCCTGCCGCCTTTTTTGTTTTCGACAACGGGAGGAAGAAAAATGGACAGCGTAATGGTGCAAGTGCCGGTCACAATCAAAGCGAAGCTGACGGAAAAACTCAAAACGCGGATGCTCGATGATCTCAATCGCAACATCGCTCAAGCGGAGCGCGAAATTCAGCAGATCGAATCGGATCAGGATCGGGCAATGAAGGAGCAGGGCGATACGCCGCAGAAGCAGGCGTCGATCCGTCGGTATTTCGGGCAGGAGATCGGCAAGCGGCAAAATTTCTTGGCGGAGGCGCAAGCGCGTAAAGAGCATCTTGAGAAGCTGGCGCTCGGTGCGGAGATCATTCAAGGGACGCTGCAGCGCGAAGTTGAGCTCGAGATCGGCTCCGACATGCGCGAGATCATGAATGTTGAAGTGCTCGTCGAGGATGACAAGATCATTGCAATCCGCAGCTAAGAAATTTATCCCGCCCGCCCGCCCTTCAAAGGTTTCATCTTTGGAATCAAAAAGCATCGACAGAATTATAATCGGACGGTTGGGGGCGCCGCGCGGCTTGAGCGGGGAGATGAAATTGGTTCCGCTGACGGACTTTGCGGATCGTTTTGACGGTCTGGAGGAAGTGTTCATCGACGAGCGGATTTTTCGGATCGATTACGTCAAGGCGGTCGGCGCAGGCTTGGTGATCAGTTTCGAGGGCGTCAACGATCGAGACTCCGCGCGGAGCCTCACCAATAAGCTCTTGACGGTCGATCGGAAGGACGCGGCGCCGCTTGCCGACGGCGAATTTTACGCCTTTGACATCATCGGGCTTGACGTGCACGATCTCGACGGTACAAAAATCGGTGCCGTTAAAAACGTGCTCAAGACCGGCAGCAATGATGTGTTCGTTGTGGTCGATGGCGCGGGGCGGGAGATTTTGATCCCCGCGCTCAAGGCGGTTGTCAAAAAAATTGATATCAACGGCGGTTCGCTCGTTATCGATCCGAAAATGCTCGAGGCGATTTAGATGCGCATCGATGTGATCACATTATTTCCGAATATGTTTGCGCCGCTCGAGGACAGCATCATCAAACGCGCGCGCGATCGAAATCTTCTCGAGATCAATCTGATCCAATTGCGGGATTTCGCGTTCGATAAGCACAAGCAGGTCGATGACTCGCCGTTCGGAGGCGGCGCAGGCATGGTTCTCAAGCCCGAGCCAATGTTCCGCGCGGTTCGATCGGTACTCGAAACGTCGCTCGAGCCGGAGCGTCGGCGGGTGCTGATAATGGACCCTATCGGCGCGCTCTTCAATCAATCGAAGGCGAAACAGTTGGCGTTGTTCGATCAGCTGATCATCATCTGCGGGCATTACGAGGGCTTCGACGCGCGGATATACGAGTTGGCGGATGAGGCGCTCTCGATCGGCGAGTACGTATTGACGGGCGGGGAGTTGCCGGCGATGGTCGTGATCGACGCGGTCGCGCGGATGTTGCCGGGCGTTTTGGGGTCGGAGGAATCCGCGCGGACGGACTCGTTTTACGACGCGGAGTCGGGTTATCCGCAATATACTCGACCGCGCGATTTCGAGGGACGGCTCGTACCGGAGGTTTTGCTCAACGGCAATCACGCCGAGATCGCAAAATGGCGTCGGGCGCATCGTCCTTCGCTCAACCGATAAATTTTGGGGAACGAAAAACGGACGCTCCGCATCCGCGCGGCGCGTCCGCCTTTTTTTATTCCGACTGTCAATCGCTCAAGCGTATTCGAGCTCCGCTTCCTTCAACGCAAATTTTTTGTACATCGGGATTTTCGACAACGTCTTATCCAAGCGCGGGTTCTTCCCCCAATTTTTGAACGACCGTATCTCATTCTCCGATCGCCCGTTCTTGAAATACTCGTAGACGCCCTTCGTGAACTGTTGCGAGAATAAGTACAGCTTCATCTTCTTGAAAATCATGTAGAAATTCAAGCTGTCGTTGCTTTTGGTGATGACTACTTTCATCTGTTAACACGCTCCTCTTAAATTAGACAACCACACCTCATTATTAATGTTTATCGATCGAGTATGAAAAAAGTTAAGCGCTCTCGTAACACTTAACGCATTTTTAACGAAAGTCTAACTTTGATTTAATCTCGGGCGTGTATTCTTTTTGAGCGCCTTGACACTCCGCCGCCGAATGATTAACATAAATTCCTGTCAAACACCAATTGGAAAGGGAGTAATCGAATGGCTAATGTTTACGAGCGCGCGCTCGAACTGCATAGAAAATATCAAGGTAAGCTGGCGACCGTCAGCAAGGTTCCGCTCGAGAGCGGCGACGACCTTGTGTTGGCCTACACCCCTGGCGTGGCGGCTCCGTGTCTGGAGATCGAGAAGGATTTCGATAAAATTTACGACTATACCAATCGCGGCAACCTGGTCGCGGTCGTCACCAACGGCACGGCGGTGCTCGGGCTCGGCAATATCGGCGCGGGCGCGGGGCTGCCGGTGATGGAAGGCAAGTCGATTTTGTTCAAGGGCTTCGCGGGCGTCGATGCGATTCCGATTTGCCTCAACAGTCAGAGCGTCGACGAGATCGTTCACACGATCCAACTGATGGCGCCCTCATTCGGCGGGATCAATCTCGAGGATATCAAGGCGCCGGAGTGCTTTGACATCGAGAGCGCGTTGAAGGAATCCGTCGACATTCCCGTTTTCCACGACGATCAGCACGGCACGGCGATTGTGGTGTCGGCGGCGCTGATCAATGCGCTCAAGCTCGTCAACAAGAAATTCGACGAGATCAAAGTGGTCGTCAACGGCGCGGGCGCGGCGGGCATGGCGATCACGAAACTCCTCCAGCGCATGGGCGCGAAGGATATAATTCTTTGCGACTCGACGGGCGCGATCTACGCGGGTCGACCGAAGGGAATGAATCCGTACAAGGATCAGATTGCCGCCATTACCAACGACAAGAAGGAGCAGGGGCAACTCACCGACATCATTCACGATGCGGACGTATTCATCGGCGTGTCGAAGGCGGGGCTGATGACGGAGGAAATGGTCAAGAAGATGAAGCCGCAGCCGATCATCATGGCGATGGCGAATCCGACGCCGGAGATCATGCCCGATCTCGCTCGCAAGGCGGGCGCTCGCGTGGTCTGCACGGGTCGATCGGACTTCCCGAATCAGGTCAACAATCTGTTGGCGTTCCCGGGTATCTTCCGCGGGGCGCTCGACGTTCGCGCGACGGATGTCAACGAGGAGATGAAGATCGCGGCGGCATATGCGATCGCATCTCTGATCAGCGAAGATGAGCTCGACGAAGAGCACGTGATTACCACGCCGTTCGATAAAAGAGTGGCGCCTCAAGTGGCGGCGGCAGTGGCGCGCGCGGCGATCGAGTCGGGCGTGGCGCGTCGAAAGGATATTACGCCCAAGCAGGTGGCGGAGCATACTCGTCAGCTTCTCGAACAAAAATAATTTATTTCTCCCGCCTGCTGAAAAGTATATATATGGGCGCCACCGACGCTCCCACCCATAACGGTAGGCGCCCGACAGAGTACGAGGTTCCCACCCGCGTCGGCGGCGCCCGTCCTTCAGCGTCAGCCCGCGTCGGCGGCACCCGTCCTTCGACGTCAACCCGCGTCGGCGGCACCCGTCCTTCGGCGACAGTCCGCGTCGACGGCGCCTTTTTTGCCGGCGGATGGGATAAAAAATTGGCTCCTGATAAAGGAGCCGTTTTTTATTGTTCGATCGGATCGTCGAAACCGATCAGCCACGTCGCTATGAACCCTGCCGCATACGCCGTCAATAGACCCGCGAAGTACATCGGGATGTTGTTCGTCGCCGCCGCCAGCGGCAGCCCCGATATCCCCAGCGTCGCCGCGCCGACCGTCGAAGCCGCCTCCACCGCGCCGCCGACCGCTCCTCCTATACACGCGCACACGAACGGCTTGCCGAGTGGCAGCGTCACGCCGAATATCAGCGGCTCGCCCACGCCCATCATCCCGACGGGCAGCGCCGACGCGATCGTCTTTTTGAGGAATCGGTTTTTCGTCTTCAAATACACCGCCAACGACGCTCCCACTTGCCCCGCGCCTGCCATCGCCAATATCGGCAGCAAAATCGTCACGCCGTATTGCGCGATCAGGTCGACGTGAATCGGCGTCATCGCTTGGTGCACGCCCATCATCACCAGCGGCAGCCAGAAACCCGCCAAGATTGCGCCGACCGCCGCTCCGCCCGATTGGATCGCGCCCGTCGCCGCGCTCCCGATCGTCTCGGAGATCATTCCACCGAGCGGTTGCAGGACGAAGATCGCCGCCGCGCCCGCCGTCAAGAATGTCAACAGCGGCGTCAGGAATAGGTCAAACATCTCCGGCACGATCGAGCGCAATTTTTTCTCGACGAATGCGCCGAAGCCCGCCACCAATATCACCGAGATCACGCCGCCGCGCCCCGGGAGCAATGCCGCTCCCGCGAGCGTCACGTCGCTCAGCCCGGGATGCGTCAACAAAGCCGCCAATATCCCCCCGAGAATCGGCGTCCCGCCAAATTCCTTCGCCGCGTTGAAGCCCACGAACAAATTCATTCCCCAAAAGACCGTGTTGCCCGCCACCATCAGCAGCTTGATCATCGATTGATCGGCAAGCGTCGGATCGATTTTGAGCGCCAGCCCCACGCTCCCCGTGATCAGTCCGCACGCGATAAAGCCCGGGATCAGCGGCAAAAAAATACTCGCGATCCTCTTGAAAAATAACTTCACGGGAGTCGCGTTTCGTTCTTTCAATTCCGCTCGGAGCGCCTTGCCATCGCCGATCTCTGCTTTCACCGACCCGCGCGGAGCTTTCGACAGAATCTCGTTGACCTCGTTCGTCACACTCGTCGCGCGCCCCGGTCCGAGAATTATTTGAAGTTCGTCGCCGTCGATGTTGAGCCCGAGTACGCCCTCGAGCGCCTTCAACCCGTCAAGCATCGACTGATCTCGTCGCGCCAAATGTAACCGAAGTCGCGTCATGCAATTCGTTGCGCTTTGAATGTTCGTCGCCTCGACCGTCTTGACGATCGCTGCGGCGAGCTCTTTATTTTCCATTCACACCATCACTCTCAATACGTTTCGACATCGTCCGGCTTGCCGTCGGCACTCCTTAAACCGTCGGCGCTGATCGACTTCGCCAACAGTCGCTCGTACAGCCGCCGCCAATCCTCTTTGATCAGCCCCGCGTTTTTCATCAGCGCCGTCGAAAATTCCTCTGCCGATAACCCGCTCGACCGTTCGATCAGTTCGACCGAGCGCGCCTCAAGTCGAGCCGCCTCCGCGCGGACGTCGCCGATCAGATTGTTGAAATATCCGCGCGTCAGCGTCGTCACCTGCGCCGACACCCACCACATCTTCGACCCGTCAAACCGACCGTTGTCGACCTGCTCATATGCCGGCATCGGCGACACCGTCAGCGGCACGAACACACTCTCGAGCGGCGCGTTCATCGACAGCCACGCCAGCGGACGCGGCAACCGTTCGTTCGCTTGCGTGATCCACGCATACGATATCTCCCGATCGGTGATCGCACGCTGCCGATTCACTTTGTCGTATCGATACGGCGAGTCGAACAGCCCCGCCCCGTCACCGCGCGTCATATCAAACGGCGTGCCCGCGTAATAATCTCGATGCAAATTCATCACATCGCGCACCGTCAATGGTCGATCCGGCTTGAGCGAAAACGGATATGCCCGCGTCGACCAGCTCTCGACCTTCGACGGCAAGGCGCTCGACGGCGCTGCCAACGTCATCGCCCGCCACACCCGTCGCAACGAATAGTACGGATGTATTTCCTCCGAGCCCGCTATCGATCTCAACCAATCGACGCGCCCGCGCTCGTCATACTCTGCCCAACCGAGCTCCTTCAATTGAGCCGGCAACATCGGATTGAAAATCTGATCGGGATTGTCCGGCTCGATCGAGCGAATACGAAATTGATTCGCCGCCACAAAAAATTCCCCGTCGGGAACCTTTTGCGCGATCCACAATCCGCCGACGCCCGTTGCAGTCATCTGATATTCAAACACCCAACCCTCGTCGCGATCGGCTACCAAAATCGTTTCGCCCGTCCCCCATAAACCGTACCGATCAATCAAATCGCCCATCAATCGGATCGCCTCGCGCGCTGTCCGACAACGCTCCAACGCTATACGACCCAGCTCCGACGCATAAAAAATCCCCGCGCTCCCGACCGCCGGCAATTTATCAATGCGCCCGCTGTGATTGGTGCACTCGCCGAGCATCAACCCGTGCTCATTCATCACGCCGTAATCGCTGTCGATGTACGCGTACGTGTGCTCAACCTCGGGAATTTCGCCCAACGGCTTCGTCGGCGCCTTGCCCTCGAACGCATAGCCCGCCGCTCGATCTCCATCGACCAGTCGCGGCGTGTAAAAACAGTTGTGAGCGGGCATTTCCTCAAGCGCCAACGCCGCCGGATATATCTTTCGAGCCGCTCCGCGCGGATGATCCTTCGCCGGCACAAAAACAAACGACGGATCGCTCAACAGGCTGTCGTTCGAATGCGACACCAAAACCGATCCGTCGGCGGAGGCGCCCTTCGTCACCAACATCGTGGTGCAAGTTTTTTTCAAGCCGATCCCTCCGAAATATTTTCTTACAACGCCGTTCGACACAGCCGATCGAGCACCCGCAAATACCACGTCGCACGCCGATAATTCCCGAACAGCAGCGAAGTCTTGACATTCTCCCGCACCGCGTCAATCAAATCCAGCCGATCGATCGTCGCCGTCCAACTGAACGCGCTCCGCTTGCTCTCGAGAATTTTTTTATACAACTTCTCGCGCGACAAATACGCATTCTCCAATTGAGCCAGCACCCCGCTCACCAACTCGTTCTGCAGCCGCGCCCGCTTTTGGTCAAGCGGCTCGTCGTCGACCAGATACTCCGCGTCATACTCGTTCATTGCGAACCTCCATCCGCCGAGTCAACTCCTCGAGCACTCGTACGTCCTGCTCGGTCAACATTGCATATTGATCCAGCGTCGCCTTCGTCAGCCCGTTGTACGCGTCGATCCGCTCGATAAGTTTTTCGACCTCATTCGACAGCCCCTTGATCTGTTCGCCGAACTCGCCCAGCGACTTGTCGAATTGGAACGTCAGCCCCATCATGTTTTCGCGCACGCCCTTCATCACGTCGTCGACCGCCTTGCCGTTGTCGGTTATCGTCGTGTGAATCGCCTCGAATTTCTTGTTCGCCGCGTCGAGCGTCTCCGACAGATGCGTCACGTCCTTCGCCACCGGCGGGTTTTTCATCAGCTGCCCCATCACCTGCACCAGCTTCACGCCCGTCGTGATCACCGAGTTCACGCTCTCGAGCTTGTCAATCAGCTTCGCGTTTTGCTCCGACAGCTCCACCAGTTTTTCGTCGATTGTCGTCAGTTCCTTCACGATCGATTGCGCGTCATCCTTCGACTGATCAAACTGATCGTCGAACCGCGCCGCCAACCGCTCAAGCGACTCCGGCAGCGCCTTCTGCACCTCGATCAACTGCTCGAGCGACGTCTTCAATTGATCGCCGAACTGATCGTTGCGCTCGGGAAGCTCAAAACTGTTGACTTTATTGCTGATCCCGTCGAGCAGCCGCGTTTGACGCTCAAGCTGATCGACTTGCTCCCCGCTCACCTTCGCGCGCAACTGTTGAAACTGCACCTCGATCCGACCAATGTTGTCTTCGACCTCCGAGGCGGTCTGCATAACGGCTTTTTTCGTCATAAACGCCGCCGCGAGCGCGAATAACACCGCCCCGCCGATGCTGACGGCGATATCATCCGCCTTGAGCAGAATGCCGACGCTCACGAGCGCGCAGAAGACGGCGGCTGCCGCCGAGGTATCACGACCGTTCATTTTATCATTCCTTCCATCTTTTTGATTTGGTGCGCCGCCTCATCCCTGATGATATCCATCAACTCGTGCCGAATGAATTGTTCGTAGCGCTTGAGATATTCTTTTTTGATGCCGTAAAATCGCCCGCCGGGCTTCTCGATCACCGCCTGATATATCCGCTCGTTGCGCTGCTCGTCCGTCGACATGAACACCTGATAGCGCGGCGGCGTGCGCATGTAATCGAAAAATCTTTTCTTGATCTTATCCTTGAGCGCCGCGACGTTGGTCTGCTCATCCCAAATGAACGACGTGATGCTCTGCCGACCGCGATACAATATATTTTTATACACGTCGAGCGCATCGCTCAGCCCCTCGAGAAACAGATACTTGACGGCCGTCTCGTTATAGCTCTTCCAAAGGTGCGGGCGCCCCTTGACGTTGTGAAACGCAACGATCTCCGCCTTCGCCTCGTCGGTGAGACACTTCATCCGATCGGCGCTCTCGTCGTAATCAATTTCCTCGGCGCGCTTTTTGATCTCCTCGAGCTCCATCTGCATCTGCCGCTTGATCTCCGCCGACAGCGGGCGATGTTGGTGCAGCACTCCGAGCAGCCCCTCCACGGGTACCGCGCTCACGTCGAATCCTCGATCGCGCAGCTGTTTATAGCGAAGTTTCATACTTTCATCAAGCGAATCGGCTAATACCACTATCACCTGCCGATCGCGCCGATCAAGCAGCTTGACGGTGACTTCCGTCGCCTCCTTCCAATACGGCATACTCTCGAAAATCGCGAAGTTGTCAAAGCCGTCGATGTTCATCGACTCGCCGTAAGCGGGGATCAACACTTCAAAGCCCGGCGGGATATTATAACTGCTGACGATGTTGTCCGACCAATTTATGCGTTCACTGCCGTGCTTCAACAGCAGAGATTTTGTCGTTCCGATGGAAGTTTGGAGCATGCGTTCGGCGAAGAGCCAACGACTTTCGTCGCCGAGCAGCACCCATTTTTTCATGCGATCACCTCCGATGGCTGATTGTATCATCTCGCGGCGATATGCGCAATGCTTTTGCATGTAAAAAGGGACTGCCGACATGCGCCGACAATCCCTTCCCAAAAAAGGGGTCCAAAGTGCCGTCTCCTTCATATGCCTAAACCTGCCGATCAGCAGGTGGGTATCCTAAGTTCGGGTTCTGTTATTCGACTCGAGGTCGATTCTCCATCCGCCGTCCAAAATCGGATTCCCTAAATAAAATGTAGGTTAGACATTAACGAAGTCCTCGCACACTCCAGGCGGTTCCTTCTTTGACTCTTATGATAGCACAAAACTTTTATCAACACAAGAAAATTTTCGGAGTCGACTCCCGCCCGCTCGAAAATATTTTGCTTGACAATCGGCGGCGCGAATGATACATTACACAGGCAAACGCGCCGAAGTGGCGGAATAGGCAGACGCAGCAGACTCAAAATCTGCCGATGGCAACATCGTGTCGGTTCGACCCCGACCTTCGGCACCAATGAAGATCAATCAAATTCCCTCGTGAGCGGCGCGGGGGAATTTTTAATTTCTGTTGACAATCGCCCCTCGATAATCCACAATGGATCACACAATCGAAGGGAGGAGTTTCATCATGGCAGCGATCAAAAAAATTTTGGTGCCGGTCGACGGCTCGGTGCAAGGTTGCAAAGCGGTCGATGAGGCGATTTATCTTGCGTCGAAGTGCCGCGCGAAGATGGATTTCGTTTACGTCGCCAGCGAGATCAATAAAGACATTCCGAGTCACTTGGTGTTCGACCGCATTTGGACGAAACTGCCGGCGGACATCAAAGCGGACAAGCACGTCGAGACCGGTCAGATTTACAAGGCGATCCTCAAAGTCGCCGAGGCGGAGCATTCGGATATGATTATAATGGGCAGCCGCGGGCTGGGGCTGTTTAAGGGAGCGCTGCTCGGGAGCGTCAGTCAGAAGGTTGTCGAGCACGCCAAAATTCCTGTGATGGTGATCAAATGATGGGAGATTTTAAATCGGGCTTTGCGGCGGTGATCGGTCGCCCGAACGTGGGCAAATCGACGCTGATCAATCGGCTGATCGGACAAAAGATCGCGATCACATCCGACAAGCCGCAGACGACGCGTTCGCGCATCCAATGTATCTTGACGCTCGACGACGCGCAGGTCATTTTCCTCGACACGCCGGGCATTCATAAGCCCAAATTCAAGCTCGGCGAATACATGCTCCGCGCGGCGGAAGGCACGCTCAAAGAGGTCGATGTGATCCTTTTTGTGATCGACGCGAGTGAAAAATTCGGCGGCGGCGAAAAATATATTCTCGAGCGGCTCAAGGCGACGGAGCGACCGGTGATCCTGGTCGTCAACAAACTCGATCTTATCGAGCGCGAAAAAGTTTTGCCGATCATCGCCGATTACTCCGCGCGGAGAAATTTTGCGGCGATCGTCCCGATCAGTGCCGCCGACGGCACCAACCTTGAGGCGCTGATCGAGGAGCTCAAAAAGCATTTGCCCGAAGGTCCGAAGTATTATCCCGATGATATGGTGACGGATCAGCCGGAGCGGTTGATCGTGGCGGAGCTGATTCGGGAGAAGCTGCTGCACTTGACGGAGGACGAGGTTCCGCATTCGATCGCGGTCGACATCGAGGAGATCACGACGCGTTCGAACGGCGATCATTACATTCGAGCGTACATCTACGTCGAGCGCGAGTCGCAGAAGGGCATTTTGATCGGCAAGAAGGGCGCGATGCTCAAAAAGGTTGGAGAGTTGTCGCGCCCCGAGATTGAGATGTTGCTCGGCTCGAAAGTGTATTTGGATTTGTGGGTGAAGGTCAAAAAGGATTGGCGAAACTCCGTCGGCGCAATCCGCGGCTTCGGGCTTGGAGAATGACTGTGGAGAAAAAAAATAATGACGGCAGCGCCGTCTCGAGGTATTTCATCAACGGGCTGATCGTACTGATCCCCGTCGCGATCACGCTGCTCGTCGTCAAAGAGGTGCTCGACCTGACCGAGGGCGCGCTCGGCAAAAATCTGCCGTTCTATTTCCCCGGGCTCGGGCTCATCACGCTGCTCGTCATTATCTTCGTCGTCGGCTGGATATCGTCACACTGGCTGTTGAAAAAAATGATCGCGTTCGGTGAGTCGCTGCTCGACAAAATCCCCGTCGTCAAATTCATATACAAGAGCGTCAAACAGTTCTCGACGGCGATGTTCGAGTCGAACAGCCTGTTCAAGACCGTCGTGCTCGTGCCGTTTCACCAGTCGCTGACGATGGGCTTTTTGATCTCCGACGCGCCGACGGCGGTCAATGAGAAGCTCGACGGCGAGTACGTATGCGTGTTCGTGCCTTGGAGCCTCAACATGACGTCGGGGACGAACCTTTTCGTCAAGAAAACCGATGTGATTTTCGTCGACGTCAAGCCCGAGGACGCGCTCCGATTCATGCTCACCGCCGGCGCCGTTAAGCCGCTCAAAAATAAATAATCCCGCCCGCCCTTTTGAACACTACGTGTTCAGGTTTTTGGGAGGGTGGACGGGAGAAATTATTTTTTGAAGTGCGGAGCGTAGGCGGATTCGAGCAGTTCGATCTCTTCGCGATCGAGCGTGATGTCGAGCGCCGACACCGCCTCTTCCAAATGCTCCACGCTTGCCGCTCCGATGATCGGCGCCGTCACGTAGCTCTTGTTGAACATCCAAGCCAGCGCTTCTTGTGCCATCGAACAGCCCCGCTCGATCGACGCCGCTTCGATCGCTTCGATCACCGGCATGTCGATCTCCTCAATCGCCGGCTTCGTCAGCAGCATCGACAGCACGTTGAAGTCCTCCTCGTCCGCCGCCATCGTCGCGCTCAACGGTTGCGCGCATTTGCCGCCCGCCAACGGGCTCCACGGCACGATCGCCATCTTTCGATCGCGACACAGCGGAATCAGTTCGCGCTCCTCCTCGCGGTAGAGCAGGTTGTACTGGAATTGCATCGACGCAAATCTCGTCCAACCGTGCTGCTCCGCGAGTTTTTGCATGCGCTCGAGCTGCCACGCGAACAACGTCGTCGCTCCGATATAGCGCGCCTTGCCGCTCTTGACCACGTCGTTCATCGTCTCCATCACTTCCTCGACGGGCGTGAACGGGTCGAGCCGATGAATCTGATAGACGTCGACGTAATCCATCTGCAGCCGTCGGAGGCTGTGATCGATCTCCGCCAAGATATTTTTCCTCGACAGCCCGCCGCCGTTGGGCATCTCGGGGCGCATGTCGAAGCCGACCTTCGTGGCGATAACGAGGCTGTCACGGTTGAGCCCGAACTCGCGGATCAGCCGTCCGAGGTATTCTTCGCTCGAGCCCGTCTGATAGACGTTCGCCGTGTCGAAAAAATTGATCCCCAGCTCGATTGCCCGCTCGAAAATAATGCGCGACTCGTCGTAGCCCTTCGCCACCGAGAACACATCGTTGGGGTCGGGATCGCCGAAATTCATACAGCCCAGGCAAACCCTCGACACGTCCATGCCGGTGTTGCCGAATTTTACATATTGCACATTGATCACTCCCGAATGTTACTCGAGACGATCATATCACGCCTGTCAATAACTCAGAAGGCGCCGGTTTTGATGTGCGGAACGTAGGGCGCCTCGAGCGCTTTGATCTCGTCGTCGTCGAGAGTGATGTCGAGCGCGCCGACCGCCTCTTCGATATGCTTGACGCTCGTCGTGCCCACAATCGGAGCCGTAATATAATCCTTGCTCAGCATCCAAGCCAGCGCCTCTTGCGCCATCGATCGACCGTGCTCTCGAGCGACTTTCTCAAGGTTATCGACGACAATCTTATCGATATCATTCGTCGCGTTCCAGACCATCGGCGAAACCTCGTCGATCTTGTTGCGCTCCGTGACCGTCCCCCACGGATGTGCGCAACGCCCGCCCGCCAACGGACTCCACGGCACGATCGCCATGCCGCGATCCTTGCACAGCGGAATGATCTCGCGCTCCTCCTCGCGGTAGATCAGATTGTACTGCGGTTGCAGAGACGCAAACTCCGTCCAACCGTGATTGGCGGCGATATTCTGCATGCGCTCAAGCTGCCACGCGAAGATCGTTGACGCGCCGATATAGCGCGCTTTGCCCGCCTTGACCACATCGTGGAGCGCCTCCATGATCTCGCGCATCGGCGTTTTCGGATCGAGCCGGTGAATCTGATAAACATCGACGTAATCCATCTGCAGCCGCTTGAGGCTGTGATCGATCTCCGCCATGATATTCTTTCGCGACAGCCCGCCGCCGTTGGGACGACCCGGGCGCATCTCGAAATTGACTTTGGTGGCGACGACGATCTCATCGCGGTCGAGACCAAAATCGCGGATCAGCCGACCGGTAATCTCCTCGCTCGTGCCCATCTGATAGACATTCGCCGTGTCGAAATAGTTGATGCCCAGCTCGATCGCGCGCTTGAAAAGCGGCTTGGCGTCGTCGTAATCCTTCGCCCAAGGAAACACGCCGTTCTCCTTGCCGGGCTTGCCGAAACTCATCATCCCGAGGCAAATCCTCGAAACATCCATGCCCGTGCTGCCGAATTTTACGTACTGCATTGTAAAACCTCCTTCGATGCTATTCTATCGTCTTTATGATCCGCGCGGGGTTGCCGACCGCAATCGAGTTCGCCGGCACATCCTTCGTCACAATCGAGCCCGTCCCGATGATCGCGTTCTCGCCGATCGTCACGCCCGGCAGGATATTCACCCGCGCTCCGATCCACGCGTTCTTTTTGATCGTGATCTCCTTGGTCATGATCACGCGAATGTTTTTCGGCTCGTGATTGACCGTGAACAGCCCGACCTCCGGTCCGAGCATCACGCCGTCCTCGATCGTGATCGTGCCCACCGACATCACCGTCAGCCCGTGATTGGCGAATACATTTTTGCCGAGAAATACTCGACACGCCGCGTCGATCTGAAACGGCGGCGTCAGAAACGTCCCCTCCTCGAGCCGCCCGTTGAACAGCGCCCGCTCAAGCTCGACGATCGCTTCAACGTCGTCGGGATCGGTCGAATTGATCAGCCAACACAGATGCCGGCAGCGACCGAACTCGCCGTGCGCCTCGCGCAAATATTCTTCGTCGCGAACGTCATACGCCTTGCCGCCGCGCAATTGTTCAAACACATTCATCACTTATCCAGTCCTTTCGAGTGCAGCCACGCCGCCATCAAATCGGCCAGCTCCTGATTGTTTTGATCCGCCATCAGAAAATGCGTATTGCCCTTGAGCCCGACCTTCGGCAGCTCGACGAGCGTTGCATCGCCGCCGTGACGGTTGATCGCCGCCACGAATTTTTTCGCCATGTCCAGCTCGGTGTACCACTTGTCGGGTCCGACCAGCTCCGACGACTTTTGAATGTTGTCGCCGTAATACAGCACGATCGGGATTTTCGTCAGCTTCATGAAATCCTCGAGCGGCACCGATTGAGCGCTCGCGCCCAGCATTGCGAATGTCGCCGGCTCCGCCTCCGGTACTTCGCCCTCGGGGAATAAGAACGGCGTCCCGCCCGGCTCGAATGCCACGATCGCTTTGACGTTGTCGGTTCGGAAGGGCGTGCGCCAACCGATCGTCCCGCCCATCGAGTGCGTCACGAGGATCGACGGTCCGACCCGATCGAACAGCGCGGCAAGCGCATCGGCGTTGATATCGTTATCGAGCTCGCCGGTGTAGCACGTCCACGACCGTTGAAATTGATTGATCGACTCGGCGTCGCGCGGGAAGGCGGAGTTGTCGAAAACGCGCGGCTCGTCGCCGTCAAACACACCGACCCTCGAAAGCATGAAAAGAGTTTTGTCGGCGTAAAGCGGATTGCCCGCCCAAGGATTGGCGTCGCCCGCCGCTTGCGTCGAAAGCCCTGCCTCGCCGATGCGCGGTTGGTCGACCAGATAGACGCCGTAACCTTTGCGAAGGAATATATTTTGGAAACCCTCGCGACCGTCGGGCGTCGACTCCCACGTGCGCTTCGATTGCGCGCCGCCGTGCTGAAAAATCAGCGGCAACTTTTTCGCCTTGACGGGAATCTGATAGAAGACGTAGGCGTGATCGCCGTAGGCTTTTTGACCGTCGGGCGACAGGAATTTTTTTGTCGAGAACACGCCGGAGTGTTTGACTGTTGAGCCGCCGATTGCAAACGAGCCCTGTTCGTCGAGCACGATCGGCTTGGCGGCGTCCGCGCTCATCGGCGCCGACAACACCATCGACAGCCCGAGCGCCGCGCTCAAAAATAATTTTCGCATCGATTTCATTGCCCTTACCTCCGCTCACACTTATACAGTTTATTTTACGGTCGATTGCGTTTCGCGTCCAATTGTGATATCCTATCGCTGATAAATTTTCTTTGCGAGGAGGCTTCGTGATGATGCGGCGATTTTTTTTGGCGCTGAGCGCGGTGCTTTTGACGGTGATGATGTTGTTGCCGACGGCGGAGGCGGCGAAGGGCGATATAGCTCTGCCGACGGTCGAGATCGGCGAGGGTATGTCGGTAACGCGGGCGCTCGAGGGTCGACACAGCGCGCGGGAGTATTCGGATAAGGCGCTGACCGCGCAACAGTTGTCGAAAATATTGTGGGCGGCGAACGGCATCAACCGCCCCGAGACCGAAGGGCGAGTGAATCCGGCGGCGCATGGCAAATACTTTGTCGATGTGTACGCGCTCACGGCGGACGGGATTTATCTCTACGCTCCGAAAGAGCATGAGCTGAAGTTGGTAGTCGAGGGCGATTACCGCTCGACGATGGGCGGTCAGCAATTCGCGCGGACGGCGCCGTTGAATTTGGTGTACGTGACGCAAGTCGGCTCAATGAGGAACTCTCCGCATGGCAACGGCGGCATGATGCAGGCGCGCTATGTGGGCGTGACGGTTGGAGCGATGATACAAAGCGTGGCGTTAGTGCTCGAGGCCGAGGGGCTGGGCGGATGTGTGCGCGGCTCGTTCGATGCGGAGGCGTTCGCGAAAGCGGCGCAACTCGACGACAATCAAAGAGTGTTTCTGTCGCAAGCAATCGGCGTCGTCAAATAAAAAATTTCGGGTATGAATTCAAGACAAATTGATTGCGTGCTGGAGCTGGCGAAGGTGCTCAACTTCAACCGCGCGGCGGAAAATTTATTTCTGTCGCAACCGACGCTGACTTACCACATCAAATCGATCGAAGAGGAGATCGGATTCGAGATATTTCAACGGTCGGGGCGCGGGGCGGTGCTCACGCCCGCCGGTCGACAGTTTTGCACCAATCTGTTCAATCTCCGCGCGGAGTATAAGCGCGCGATCGAGCAGGGGCAAAACTTCAGCAGTCGATATCGCTCGGGCTTGACGATCGGATTGCCGATGCGCTCGGCGATTTATTTTTTGCCTCGAGCGATCGAACGGTTTGAATCAAAACACCCCGGCGTCCTCATCACTCCGGAATTCATTGCACTGGGCAGTTGCGAAAAGTTTTTGCGCGGAGAGCAGGACATATTGTTTGCGCGCGAGCAGGATATGGTCGGCGTGCCGGACATAAAAATACATCCGCTGTTCGACAGTCGGATATATCTGATCACCGAGCGCGACGACCCGTTGGCGTCGAAATCAAAAATAACCGTCGATGATCTCAACGGTCGGGTATTGATGGTGGGCGGCGGCTCTCAACCGGAGCTGCGCGCGGTACAGAAGCGCGTGCTCGAACGGCTGAATCTTGAGCACTTCAACAGCAACGATCGCGAATCGACGCTGACGAACATTGCCGCGCACAAGGGAGTGTGTCTTGCGCCGGGCTTTTTGAACGATCACAACGGCGAGTTTGCGTGGACGCCGTTCGATTGCGATGAGACGATCTCATGCGTGTTGTGCACTCACGCGGGCGAGCGTCGCTCGATTGTTGCGGAGTTTGTTTCGATCGTCAAAAATTTTTATGAGGCTCATCCCGAGTTTGACTGTTAAAGGAGATGGTTTGATGTTGCGCACCAATCGGCAGGCGCTGAGCGACGGCATTCGCGACGGCATCCCGATCGGGCTGGGATATTTTGTCGTGTCGTTCACGCTGGGGATCGTGGCGCGCAACGTCGGCTTGACGCCTTTCGAGGGCTTTCTGACGAGTCTGCTCAACAACGCGTCGGCGGGAGAATACGCGGCGTTCACGGTAATCGCGGCGGACGCGTCGTACGTGGAGATGGCGATGATCACATTGGTGGCGAACGCGCGGTACCTTCTGATGAGCGCGGTGCTGAGCCAAAAATTCGATCCGTCGACGCCGTTCTATCATCGAATATTCGTGGGCTTCGACGTGACCGACGAGATATTCGGCATATCGGTGGCGCGCCCGGGCAAATTGAATCCGTTTTATAATTACGGCGCGATGTTGGTGGCACTGCCAGGCTGGTCGGTCGGCACGATGCTCGGCGTGATCGCGGGCAACATCCTGCCGCCGGCGGCGGTATCGGCATTGGGGGTTGCGCTCTACGGCATGTTTTTGGCGATTATCATCCCGCCCGCGCGGAGCGATCGCGTGATCCTGATCGCGATCGGCGTGTCGTTTGCGATGAGCTTTGCGGCGGAGATGCTGTTCGGCGACATATCGGCGGGCACGCGCACGATTGTCCTGACGGTATTTATTGCGGGGATCGCGGCGGCGCTCCGTCCGATAAAAACATAAAAAAGGCTCCGACCTCGACGATCGGAGCTTTTTTCATATCATCTCTCGTGAGCGAAGTACATTTTCTTCGGCACGACCATGCCCAACTCTTCTTCCGCGATTTGACTGATCCTCTGCGGCGACTTCAATCGGGCGATCTCGATCCGAAGACGTTCGTTCTCGCGCTCGAGCTGTTGAGCTTCATTTTGAGTGGCGACCAACGCGTAACCTCGACTGGCGCTGATGCCGCTTCGTACGGTTACGAGCATCGCAAGCAAAGCAAATACCAGGAAGGCGATTTGGAATCTCGAGCGCAGCCGCGTGTCGACCCGCGACCGATTTTTGACTACTTTTAAGGGCGCCGGTTGCGGCATTCGATTAAAGCCGTCTTCGGGATTGTAGTACTTCGGAATCTCCGGTGAGACAGCCAACTTCCTTTTCCTCTGCATACAAATCTCTCCTCTAAACAGACTGTAATTTTTCCGCCGCGCGGAGCTTGGCGCTCTTGGCGCGAGAGTTGCGTTCAATTTCTTGGGCTGTCGGCGTAAGGGCGCGTCCGAGAATTTTTATTTGAGCCCGATGTCCGCAGACGCAAATCGGGATGTTCTTCGGACAAATGCAATCGGTGGCGAGTTCTTTGAAAGTCGATTTGACGATGCGATCCTCGAGCGAATGAAACGTGATCACCACAATCCTCCCTCCGACGTTCAATCGATTGACCGCCGCGCGGATGGCGCTTTCGATCACGCCGAGCTCGTCGTTGACTTCGATGCGAATCGCTTGAAAAACCCGCTTGGCGGGATGCCCGCCGCCTTTGATGACCGGCGCCGCCCTCTTGATCACATCGACCAATTGAGCGGTGGTCTCTATTTTTTTCTCCCGACGGCGCTCGACAATCGCCTTCGCAATCCGTTTGGAGAATCTTTCTTCGCCGTAGCCGCTGAAAATATTTACAAGCCGTTCTTCGGAGTAACCGTTGACCACATCGAAGGCAGTCAACGCCTGCCGAGTATCCATGCGCATATCGAGGGGCGCGTCGTGCATATAAGAAAATCCGCGCGGAGCGTCGTCGATCTGATGAGAGGAGACACCGAGGTCGAGCAACATGCCGTCGATCCGCTCAATTGAGAGGTCGTCGAGGATCTGATCGAGCCGACCGAAATTATCGCGCACCAAACTGACGTTTTGTCCGCTCAATCGTTCGGAGGCGGCGTCGATGGCGTCTTGATCCCGATCGATGCCGATCAGCCTGCCGCCGTCGAGCCTCGAAAGGATCGCCTGCGCATGACCCGCGCCGCCGAGCGTGCCGTCCACATACGTGCCGCCCTTTTCGGTTATCAACTTTTCAATCGCTTCGTTGAGCATGACGCTCGCGTGTTTGAATTCCATCTATTCACCTTCGATTCATACTTCATCTTATACCAAAAAAATCCGCGCAATGCAAGAAAAAGTTTCATCGTAAATTCATTGCGTTGCCGCTTGACATTTATGATATGATCAAGCGAATAAAATGGGTGCGGGGAGGAATGGTAAAGTGGCAAAAGCTCTGATCATCGGCAGCGGCGGCGTGGCAAGTGTGGCGGCGAATAAGTGCGTGGAGAACTCCGCGGTGTTCGACGAAATTTGCATAGCGAGTCGGACGCGATCGAAATGCGACGAGCTCAAGGCGCGACTCGAAGGCAAGTCGCCGACGGCGGTGACGACCGATCGGGTCGACGCCGATCACATCGAGGAGATCATTGCGCTGATCGAGCGAACGAAGCCGGACGTGGTGATGAATCTTGCGTTGCCCTATCATGATCTCAACATCATGGAGGCGTGCCTTGCGACGGGCGTGAATTATCTCGACACCGCCAACTACGAGTCAGAGGGCAATCCGTATTTCGAGTACAAATATCAGTGGGCGTATGACGAGCGCTTCCGCGCGGCGGGCTTGACGGCGCTGTTGGGTTGCGGCTTCGACCCGGGCGTGACGGGCGTGTTCTGCGCTCACGCGTTGAAGCATCACTTTGACGCGATCGACACGATTGACATTCTTGATTGCAACGGCGGCGACCATGGTTATCCGTTCGCGACGAATTTCAATCCCGAGATCAACATTCGTGAGGTGACCGCCGACGGCGAGTATTACGAGAACGGAGATTGGGTGCGGACGAAGCCGATGGAGATCAAGCGCGTCTATGATTTTCCCGAGGTCGGCGCGAAAGATATGTATTTGATCTATCATGAGGAGCTTGAGTCGCTGGCGAAAAATATTCCAAACGTGCGGCGGCTCAGATTTTTTATGACGTTCGGTCAAAGCTATCTGACGCATCTCAAGTGCTTGGAGAATGTGGGAATGACGAGCATCAAGCCGATCGACTTCAACGGGCAAAAGATAGTGCCGCTGCATTTTTTGAAGGCGGTGCTGCCGAATCCGGCATCGCTTGGCTCGCGGACGAAGGGCAAGACGAATATCGGCTGCATAGTGCGCGGGACGAAGGACGGTCGACCGAAGGATTACTATGTATATAATGTGTGCGACCACGAGGCGTGCTATCGGGAGGTCGGTTCGCAAGCGGTGAGCTACACGACGGGCGTGCCGGCGATGATCGGAGCGATGCTGTTGGTGGACGGTCGATGGTCGTTGGAGGGCGTGCGCAACGTGGAAGAATTTGATCCCGATCCGTTTATGGAGGCGCTCAACAAATTCGGGCTGCCGTGGATCGAAAACCTTGCGCCGGAGCTCGTTGACTGATGACTGTGCTCGATCGAGTGCCGACGCCGGCTTATGTGATCTTCGAGGAAAAATTAGAGGCGAACCTCAGGATATTATTGGAGCTGCAAAGGTCGGCGGGGATAAAAATTTTGTTGGCGCAAAAGTGCTTTTCGATGTTCCGCTTTTATCCGCTGATCGAAAAGTATTTGTCGGGGACGGCGTCGTCGGGGCTCAACGAGGCGCTCTTGGCGGCGGAGTATTTCCACGGCGAAAATCACGTCTACAGCCCCGCCTTCCGCGCGGATGAGATCGAGCGGATTGCCGAGATTTGCGATCACGTCGTCTTCAACTCCTTTAATCAGCTCGAAAAATTTTTTTATAGTGTGTGGCATTGCTCGATCGGACTTCGGATCAATCCCGAGCACTCGACGCAAACTCATGCAATTTACGATCCATGCTCACCGACGTCGAGACTTGGCGTTCGCTTGAAAGAATTTGCGGCGGCTCCGCGCGGATTGCTCGATTTGATTGACGGGCTGCACATTCACACGCTTTGCGAGCAAAACTCCGACGCGCTTGACGAGACGGTTGAGGCGCTCGAGAAAAAATTCGGTGCTTGGCTCGGGCGAATGAAGTGGCTCAACTTGGGCGGCGGGCATCACATCACCCGCGCGGATTACGATATCGATCGGTTGAGGCGGATCATCGATCGGTTGAAGAACAAATATGATGTGGAGATTTATCTCGAGCCGGGCGAGGCGATTGCGCTCAACGCGGGTGTGTTGGTCTCGACGGTACTCGAGGTGCAGCCTCCGATTGACGGCGTGAGCAATGTGATCATCGATGCGAGCGCCGCCTGCCACATGCCCGACGTGATCGAGATGCCGTATCGTCCGTCGATTGTCGGAGCGGCTCCGCGCGGAGCGAAGGCGTTCGATTATCGCTTGGGCGGAGCGACGTGCCTTGCGGGCGATGTAATCGGCGAATACTCCTTCGATCGACCGTTGGCGGAGGGCGATCGGCTCGTGTTCGAGGACATGGCGATCTACACTATGGTCAAGAACAACACCTTCAACGGTATGAACCTCCCGGCGATCGTCGCCGTCGACAGCCGAAATAATTTCGAGATCGTGCGCGCGTTCGAGTATAATGATTTCAAAAATCGGCTGTCGTAGAAAGGAGCGGTTATATGAGCAATTCGTTGACGATCGAAGAAAAAACTGTCATGACGTTCCTCCAAGGAGGAGAAAAAAATCATTTCCTGATCCCCGTTTATCAGCGCGCGTATGATTGGGAGGAAAGTGAGATCAATTTACTCTTCGACGATCTGAAAGAGTTTACGCAGGCGCTTAAGTCAACCGACTCTGACGAATCATATTTTCTCGGAACGATCATCACGTACGTCAATGACGATGATGAGCGCGAGATCATCGACGGGCAACAACGTATCGTTTCGCTGTTGATGCTACTCCGAGTGATTTACGAAAAGTTATCTGCTCAAGCGTTGAAGACAGAGTTTGTCGAGGAGCGGTTGAAAGAAATACGGACATCGATATGGCAGAAACTGTCAAAGGGCTCCTCGCACGTCGACTACGAAAAAATTTTTATCCGCTCGGAATCGGTTGCCGACAATGACAAAGATTTGTTGCATAAACTCTTGTCGAGCGGACAAATGCCGGCAAAATGCAAAGATAAATATTCGAAGGGCTATCAACTGTTACAGCGGCGGTTCAACGAACTTTACGATACAAATCAATCGACGGCGGAGTGGTTCGTATACTATCTTCTTAATCAGACGGTACTCTTCCTGATCAATGCACAAACTCGAGATGCGGCGCTGACGATCTTTTCTACTATCAACAATCGCGGCAAGTCGCTGTCGGACTCGGATATACTCCGCGCCAAAATCTACAGCTTCTTGAAAACATCCGAAGAGCGTCGCGCATTCAACGACGGGTGGCGCGAGTTTGGCGGACGTGCCGGTAAATTCGAGATAGCCGAGAAAGATATTTTCAGCTATTACATGTACTATCTGCGCGCGATTGCAAATGACAGCGACAATACAACGATTGGAGTTCGCGCATATTTCACTAAAGACGGTTCGGTGCGGCTCGACAATCCGAACATCTTGGAGATGCTTGAACGTGTACTTGATCTGACGCTGACGATCGATCTCAGCGCTCAGAGTTATGCCTTTAAGCTGCTT
>CAMKFB010000007.1 GCA_946411735.1 uncultured Selenomonadales bacterium | reverse complement strand
CCGGTACATTGCATTGAACACCACATCCAAAAACAACACGAAAAACGGCATCAGCATCAGCAGCACGCCCGTGCCCATGAACAGGTGCAGCGGTATGCCGACCACGAAGATATTCATCTGCGGCATCGTGCGCGCCAAAATCCCCATGCCGACGTTGATTAACAGGATAGCGAACGTCACGGGCATGGCGATTTTCATTCCCGTCAAAAATATTGCGCTCGTCACGTCGATGATCAGCGTCGACAGCTGCACGTTGTAGACCGCCGTCGCCAACGGTACGGTGTTGAAACTCTCCGCCAGCGCCGACAGGATGATGTGATGCCCGTTGACGACGAGCATTATCAGGATCGCGAGATTATACATGAAGCTGCCGATGAGCGCGATCTGTTGACCGCTCGTCGGATCCATGACGTTGACGACCGCGTAGCCGACTTGCATGTCCATGACCTTGCCGGCCATGTTGATTGCCGACAGCGCGCACGCTCCGACGAAGCCGATCAGCCAACCGATCAGAATTTCTTCGCAAAGCATCAGCGCGTAATTCCAGACGTCGGCGGGGATCTCGACGGGCGTGTGAATAACGGGGTAAAGGATGATTGCGATCGAGAACGCGAACGCCGCCTTGATTTGCGTGGGGATATTCATGCTGCCGAAAAACGGCGACAACATAAAAATCCCCGACGTCCGACTGAAAATGATCAGGAACGCCGCGAGGTGATTCTGTACCAAATCAAAGAAATCTATCATCCGATCCTCTGAGGCAGATTGACGAGTATGCCCGTCACGAACTCAACCATCAATCTCAACATCCACGGTCCGAAAATCAAAATCGCCACGAACACCGCGATGATCTTCGGGATGAACGCCAGCGTCTGTTCTTGGATTGATGTCGTAGCCTGAAAAATGCTCACCATCAAGCCGACAATCAGCCCCAGCCCGAGCATCGGCGCCGATACCAACATCACCATCATCAGCGCCTCTTGTGCCAACTGTATTACGATTTCCGAACTCACGCGCGCGCCCTCCGATCATTTGAAGCTCAATATCAGCGACCGCACCAACAAATGCCATCCGTCGACCATCACGAACAGCAGCACTTTGAACGGCATCGATATCATCACGGGCGGCAGCATCATCATGCCCATCGACATCAGCGTCGAGGCGACGATCATATCGATCACGATGAACGGCACGTAGATCATAAATCCGAGTTGGAAGCCGGTTTTGAGTTCGCTGATGATGAAGGCGGGGATCAGCGTGAAGGTCGAGACGTCGTCTTGCGTTTCGGGGCGCTCGTCGTTAGCGAGATTGACGAACAGCGCCAAATCCGATTCACGCGTCTGCTTAAACATAAATTCGCGGATTGGCTCGACGACGTTATTGATCGCTTCCTCTTGCGTGATCTGACCGTTGAGATACGGTTGAAGCCCCTGCTCGTTGGCTTGCGACCAGTAAGGGCTCATCAGATAGAAGGTCAAGAAGAGCGCGAGCGCGATGATCACTTGGTTGGAGGGCACGTTTTGAGTGGCGAGCGCCGATCGGAGGAATCCGAGCACGACTACAATCCGAATGAAGGATGTGGTCATGATCAGAATGCCGGGCGCGAGACTGACGACCGTCAAGACGGCAAGAACTTGCAGTGAGCTTGCGACGTCCTGAGGACCTTCGGCGGTGCCGACCTCAACGTTGACGCTCGGGAGCGCGGGCGCCGCCTCGACCGGAGCGATCAGCAGCAGAGTCGCGCTCAAAATAAAAAAAATGACTCTCATGTATCAGTTCCCAAAATTTATTGTCTCAAGGGCGCCGCCTGCGCTCCCACCCACCGAGCGCGGCGCCCAACTTACGGAGCAGTTCCCACCCTGCGCCGGCGGCGCCCCTCGATTTCGACGGGGGCGGCGCCATTCGACTAGAGCGACTGCCTTTGACGCGGGCGACTGCCTTCGACGGGCGACCGCTTTCATCAGGGGCGCCGACCTTTGACGGGGGCGGCTGCTTTCGACGCGGGCGACTGCCTTCGATGTGGGCGACTGCCTTTGACACGGGCGACTGCCTTTGACGGGGGCGACTGCCTTTGACGGGGGCGGCTGCTTTCGACGCGGGCGACTGCCTTCGATGTGGGCGACTGCCTTTGACACGGGCGACTGCCTTTGACGGGGGCGGCTCCTTTATCCAACGGGGGGTTAGGGGGCGTAGCCCCCGATGGGCGGGTGGGCGGGAGAAATTATTTTTTCTTGGCGGTCAAGCGCTCCATTATCGACGACAGCGTCCCGAACTCCCGTCGAAAGACATCTTCGGAGATCGCCCGCGCCTCACGACGCAATCGCTCAATCTCCGCCGCATCCGTTATCTCCGTCAGAAGGTTGATCGAGCTGTCCGTTATACCCAATAAAAATACTCTGCCCGCCATTTCTACTATGCAGACAGAGCGATTGGGTCCCAGCGGAAGATTTTCAAGCACTTTGCCCGTCTGTCCGCTCATTCGCGCATTCAATTTGCCGCCGATAAGACGCGCAAAAACATACGCCATCACCAGCACTATCGCGAATACCGCTATCAAACTTATCACGTACGCCAGCGTCGACCACCAAGACACGCCCGCGGTTACCGGCTCGACTTCTTCGTAGCCCGACAAATACCCGGCGGCCTCGGCGCGCGACGCCGACGACGCAATTACATTCAAAAAATCAGCCAACGGCTTTTCTCACGGCCTCGAGGACGCGGTCGGCTTGGAAAGGTTTGACGATGAAGTCGCGCGCGCCGGCTTGGATCGCCTCGATGACCATCGCCTGCTGACCCATGGCGCTGCACATCACAACCTTGGCATTGGGATCGAGTTTACGAATCGCTTTGACCGCACTGATGCCGTCCATCTCGGGCATCGTGATATCCATCGTCGTGAGGTCGGGGCGCAGCTCGTTATACTTTTCGACCGCCTTCATTCCGTTTTCGGCTTCGCCAACAACTTCGTAGCCGTTTTTCGTCAGAATGTCTTTGACCATCATTCGCATAAATGCCGCATCGTCCACGACCAACACTCGAACTGCCATAGTTCATCTCTCCTCTATTGATTTCTAACTCAATTCAAATCCGTTAAGATGAAAATATTATACAACACAAAACGGCAATCGGCAAGCCCCGCAAAAAAATTTTAACGGAGCCCCGCGGCACGCTCGGCGGGCGAAGCAATTTCGGTGATCCTCACGCCGAAGTTTTCATCGATGACGACGACCTCGCCCTTGGCCAAATATCGACCGTTGACTTGAATTTCGACGGGCTCGCCGGCAAGTTTATCAAGCTCGACGATCGAACCGGTCGCCAGCTCGAGTACCTCTTTGATAGACTTTTTGGTACGTCCGAGCTCGACGGTGATCTGCAACGGGACGTCCAAGATCAAGCCGATATTGGCTTCGTTGATCTGCACCGGCTCCATCGACAACGGCTGGAACTGCGCCGGCGACACCGGTACGTTAGCGGCTGCAACGTGCGGCTGCATCTGCGGTGCACCTCCATATCCATATTGCGCGGCTCCCGGCGGCGGCGCTCCATATCCGTACGGCGCTTGTTGAGGCGGCGGAGCGGCTGCCTGTTGAGGAGGCGGCGGGGGCGGCGGCGGAGCGGCTGCCTGTTGAGGAGGCGGGGGCGGGGGCGGCGGAGCCGGTTCTTCCTTTTCGGGATCGGGACCGCCTCCGAGGAGGCTCTGCACCATTTCCTTCGCCACATCGACCGGCAAAATCTGCATGATCTCGCTGTCGATCAAGCCCT
Organism: uncultured Selenomonadales bacterium; assembly: GCA_946411735.1. Lineage (GTDB taxonomy): Bacteria > Bacillota > Negativicutes > Selenomonadales > Selenomonadaceae > Quinella. Next base: position 55,165 of record CAMKFB010000007.1, on the reverse strand, counting down.
CGACTTCCATTCGGAAAGAGATGCGCACGATCGGATCGGCGTTCATAACCAGCTCGGAGATCGTTTCCTCCGCGCCGAAATCGACCAGATTGACCTTCGGCGGCGAGATATCAATCTTTTTATTGAACATGGTCGACAGCGAAGTGGCGACCGTGCCCATCATCTGATTCATGCACTCGCCGACCGCCGACATGTGAATTTCGTTGAGCTCCTGCTCGGGCTTGGTGCCGTCGCCGCCCATCATCAAATCGGCGATGATAGCCGCGTCTTGCGCTTGAATCGCCAGCACGTTATTGCCGTCGATGCCGATGGTATAACCGACCTCGACGACCAGGTACGGCATCGGATAGTGCTCTTTGATGATATCCATCGTCGCGACAGAAACAGTCGGTGTGGTGATGTTGACCTTATGCGCCAACAGCACCGACAGGGTCGTCGCCGCGCTGCCCATCGAGATATTTCCGATCTCGCCGAGCGCGTCCTTTTCCATATCCGACAGGATGCCGTCTATATTTTCTTTGTCGCCGCCGCCGGAACCGGCACTGTCGCCGCCTGCATCGTTGTTTGCTCCGGCGAGCAACGCATCTATTTCGTCCTGTGACAACTCGGGCATAGCTGCACCTCCTTTTAGTGAGGATATCTATCAACCTTTAAGAATTTCTTCTTCTTCGGGTGTGATGATGCGCGTTATCTGCACCGCCATTTTTTTGCCCGATGTTCCCGGGCGGCAGTAATATTTTATATTGCTCCCGATCCGGCAAGGCAGATCGTCCTCGACGCGCGTGTTCAGTTGAAGAACGTCGCCGAAGCCGAGCGTCATAAATTCTCTGATCGTGATGTTGACGTCGCCGATCTCGACGATGAAGGGCACCTTCGTGCGCTCGAGTTTGCGGCGAATGTCCTCGACCTCGTTTTTGTTGAGCTCTTTCGAGATCGACGATGCCACCCAGAACGTCGTCGTCAGTTTCGACATGATCGGCTCGAGCACGAGATAAGGGATACAGATGTTCATCATGCCCTCGATCTCGCCGACTTTCATCTGCATCGTCACGATGACGACCATATCATTCGGCGGCACGATTTGAGTGAACTGCGGATTGCTCTCCGTCGCCTCGAGCCGCGGATTGATCGACGCGACCGTCGACCACGCCTCTTTGAGATGAGCGATTGCCGTGTTGACGAAGCGCCGCATCACCGCGTCCTCGATCTCGGTCAGAGTCCGCGTCTTCATTTGAGTGTTGCCGTCACCGCCGAAGACACGATCGATGAACGCAAACGCGATCTCCGTCGAGATCTCGAGTATGATATTGCCCTTGAGCGGCGGCACGCTCAGGATTGATATGACCGACGGGTTGGCCATCGACTGCACGAATTCCTGATAGGTGAGCTGCTCGACGCTGGCCACATCGACGTTGACGATCGTGCGCAAATGCGTCGACAGGTAAGTGTTGAGGAGGCGCCCGAAACTTTCATGGAGCATATAGAGGGTGCGTATCTGATCCTTGCTGAATTTATCGGGGCGCTTAAAGTCGTAAACCTTGACTTTTTTTTCGGCAGCCTCCGTGCTGATTGAGGTGTCGACCGAGCCGTCCGAAAACGCCTTCAGTAGCCTGTCTATTTCGTCCTGCGACATTATATCGTCGGGCATTAATCTCTCACCTCACATCAATCCGCCGTCAACCGTGTCGTCAAAAATTATTGCAACAGGAAGCTGGTTATGTACACTTCGTAGACGCTGCCGCCGCCGAGTTCGGCGTTGAGCTGATCCTTGAGCTGCTTTTTGAGCTCGGCTTGTTTGGTAGCGTCAAAGTCCTCGAGTTTCGTCGAGCGGAGGAACTGCATCGTAATATCGAGAATTTTGGTGTCGGCAATCGGCTGCAACGCGCCGGTCTCGGTGATGATGTCCTGCTTATTCGGATTCATTTCGAGCACCAAGCCCATCTTAAGGAACTTATTGCTGCGGGGACCGCCGACGTTGACAAGGATTCCTTCCTTCGGATCGCCGATTTTGATGAAGACGCCGGTATCGTGGAAGCGCATATCGCTGCCGCCGCTGTTCATCTGATCGTTTTGCGCGTCGGCGAGCATTTTTTGCGACACGAACAGCGCGATGCCTGCCGCCAATGCCAGCCCGACCACGACCAGCACCGCGATCAGGATTATGAGTGATTTTTTCTTGGGCTCCGCCGCCGGGGCTGCCGCCGCCTCTTTCTCTTCGTCTGCCATCTTCGCGCAAGCCCCCTTTTCAGAACTGCTTCATCGCGCGACGATATTTCATCACACGACGCACTACTTCATCCATGTTCTCGTCGACGATCAATTTCTTGCCGTTGGTAAGCGTGATCACCGTGTCCGGCGTCTCTTCGATCGTCTCGATTATCTCCGCGTTCAAAACAAACTCGCCGTGCTTATGCATATCGGGATTGAATTTTGTCAGTTTGATCATTTTCAATCACTCCTTCGCGCTTTGTTATATTTTACCAACGTCTCAATCTTTGTCAACATAAAAATTCAAGGCGTCGACGCTAACGCCAACGCCTCTGCCGCATTTGTTTTCGATTTATTTCGCGACGCCCGCGGCTGCCGCTACCTCCGCCGCAAAGTCATCCTTCTTCTTCTCGATGCCTTCGCCAAGCTGATAGCGCGCGAAACGCACGACCTTCGCCTTGCCGAGAATGTCCTTGACGGTTTTCTTCTCCGACGGATCGGCTTTGACGAAATCCTGCTCGAGCAGGCAAACTTCCTTATAGAATTTGTTGATGCGACCTTCGACCATGCGCTCGATAATTTTCTCGGGTTTGCCTTCCTCGAGCGCCTGCTTACGAAGAACTTCTTTCTCGTGCTCGAGATCGTCCGCCTTGACGCCCGCGCGGTCGACTGCCAAAGGCACCGACGCCGCAATCTGCATCGCCACATCCTTGCCGAGCCGATCGTTGCCGTCGATGATGTCAACCAGCACGCCGATCTTGCCGCCCATATGAATGTAGCTCGTCAGCTCGCCGTCCGTCACATAGCGCTCGAAACGACGCATCGAAAGTTTTTCGCCGATCGTCGCCGTCGCTTCGTCGACCGCCTCTTTGACTGTCTTGCCGTCGAGCGTCAACTTCTCGAGCGCCTCGATATCCTTCGGATTCTTTTTCGCGATCAGCTCCATCAACTTCGCCTGCAGCGAACGGAATTGATCGTTCTTCGCCGCAAAATCCGTCTCGCAATTGAACTCGAACAGCACGCCGACTTTCCTGTCGCCGCTGACGTAGGCGCCGACCGCGCCCTCAGCCGCCACTCGACCGGATTTCTTTGCCGCCTTCGCGATTCCCTTTTCGCGGAGCCAGTCGATTGCCTTCTGCTCGTCGCCGTCATTTGCCGCCAACGCCTTTTTGCAATCCATCATGCCCGCGCCGGTCTTCTCGCGCAAGTCCTTTACCATTTTCGGGGTGATTGTTGCCATTTATTGTGCCGCCTCCACTTCTGCCGTCTCCGCGTCCAAGCCCTGCCGTCCCTCGAGCACCGCATCCGCCATTCTCGACGTGATCAGTTTGACCGCGCGGATTGCGTCATCGTTGCCCGGGATCACGTAATCGATCTCGTCGGGATCGCAATTAGTGTCGACGATCGCCACGATGGGGATTTTCAGCTTATGAGCCTCGGCGACCGCGATGCGCTCCTTGCGCGGGTCGACGATGAAAATCGCGCCCGGCAACTTCTTCATCTCTTTGATGCCGCCGAGATATTTTTCGAGACGACTCTGCTCGTGTTTGAGCTGCATGACTTCCTTCTTCGGAAGAATTTCGTAGGTGCCGTCCGCTTCCATGCCCTCGAGATCCTTAAGGCGCGTGATGCGCGTGCGGATCGTCTCGTAATTGGTGAGCATGCCTCCGAGCCAGCGCTCGTTGACGAAATGCTGACCGGCGCGGCTTGCCTCCTCTTTGACGGCTTCCTGCGCCTGCTTCTTGGTGCCGACGAAAAGGATCGATTTGCCTTCCTCGGCCACGCTGCGCACGAACGCATACGCCTCGTCGACCTTGCGAACGGTTTTCTGCAGGTCGATGATGTAAATGCCGTTGCGCTCGGTGAAGATGTACTTCGCCATCTTGGGGTTCCAACGGCGCGTCTGATGTCCGAAGTGGACGCCCGCCTCGAGCAGCTGTTTCATCGAAATGACTGCCATGATTGATGCCTCCTGTTCTGTTTGCGGCTCGACTTCGCTCGGCGCGTCAACTCGAATGAGCACAGTCGCGCCATCCGCCGAGCCTCTTAATAGCCCGCAAAGTTTAGCACACGATTTTTATTTTTGTCAAGCCGATCGATTTATACTAAAATATTTTCGGGGTGGTGCCGATGTGGAGAAAATTTTTTTTGCAGACGGTCATAATTTTTCTGATGCTGTGCTCGATCGCCGCCGCGATCAATTTCGCCGTCGATCCTTATAATGTTTATCGCTCCGCGCGGAGCGTCGGCTTCAATTTTTTCACCGACGTCGCTCAAAAACACGAGCGGCTGTTCAAATCGATCGCGCTGATCGAGCGGCGACCGTCGATCGTCGTGCTCGGCAACTCGAAAGCCGACTTCGCTGTCGACCCGAAAATTTTCGGCGCCGATTCCTACAACGCCGCCGTCCGAAATATGCAACCGCTTGAGATGCTTGCCTTCGCCCGCGCCGCGCTCCGCATCAATCCCGCACTCGAGCGTCTGATCGTCGCCGTCGACTACGAGATGTTTGCTTACGACGAAGAGTCGATGCCGGGCTTCGACCCCGAACAGTTGAGCGCCGACCGCATCACGCTTGGAAATTTGTTTCGAACGCTGTTGAGCTATGACGCGCTTGACGCAAGCATCTCGACCGTCAAGCTCAATCGGTTTTACCGGCGGGATTTTACGTCTTATGAACCTGACGGAAAATTTTCGGAGCCCGCGCTCTACGAACTTTTTACATTCGAAAACTCCTTCGTGCACAACTCGAATGATCTGCGCGCTTGGACGCCGCCCGCGCCGTCGATGCTCGAGCGGAAATTTGATGCGTTTCGAGAGCTGGTCGAGCTGTGTCGATCGAGCGGGGTCGAGCTGACGGTGATGATCTTGCCGGTGCATCGATATCATCTGGAGAGTTATCCGCCGGCGGCGTACCATTGGTGGCAAAAAAAATTGACGAGCATTGCGCCCGTCGAGGATTACGTTTCTATTTGTATTGATAACGGCATTTTTGATGATGAGAAAAATTTTTGGGATGCCGCCCACATCAAAGCGGCGGCGCTTGAGCATTACATCTGCGCGAGGTTCCAATAGCCGTAAGATGAGGCGGTGCGGCGTTCCTGCCACGTCGAGGAGTTGTCGTTCATCTCGTGGAACTCGGTGCCGCGGAAATTGTTGCCGAGCGGCGTGGCGCCGATGTAAGTGTCGTCGCGCTGCATGATGTTGCCCATCACTTCGACCGCGTCATTGACGATCTGGTCGGTAACGGCGGATGCCATTCCGTTGCCGCCGAGCGGTTCCGAGCCGAGATTGGAAACCTGGTTGAGCACGGGGCGCATTGCTGCGGACGCAACCGCTTCACCGTCGCGCGTGACGGCGGAATTGATTTTTGCGTTCGTGTCGTTGGTGATGCGACCGCCGAGCGTGCCGATGATCCAATTTGCGCGGAGCGCCTCATTCATCGTCCTTGCGTTCAGAGCTTCAATTGCCATGATCATTCCCTCCTTCTTCTACCAAAATCCTTTTCAGCGTCCATATTGTATCATCTGATGTATTACGGTGCAAGAAAAATTTTTTGTCCCATCCGATTGGGCAACGGATTTATGGGCGCCGCCGACGCGCCCGCCCCCCGAGTGCGGCGCCCAACAGAGGACGAGGTCCCACCCTGCGTCGTCGGCGCACGCCTTTTCGAAAAAATTTTTTTCATGGGTGGGCGGGCGGGATGAAAAAAATTTTTTCCGTTACTCTTCGTCGCCCCCGTCGAGCAATGATTCAGAGCCCGAACCGTTGATAAATCTCGTCGACGCGCCGCAGATACCAATTCACATCAAAGCACGCCTCGATCTCCGCCCGCGTCAAATACTTTCCTATCTCCTCGTCGCGCTCCACATTCGTACGAAAATCTTCGCCCTCCAGCCAGCGCTTCATCGCATTACGCTGCACCATCACGTACGCGTCCTCGCGCAGCACGCCCTTGTCCACCAGCGCCAACAGCAGCCGCTGACTGAAAATAAGCCCGCCCGTCCGATTCAGATTGTGCAGCATCGCCTCGGGATAAACCAACAGCCGATCGATCAGCTTGATCATCAGCCGCAACTGATAGTCGAGAATGATCGTCGAGTCCGGCAGGATCACCCGCTCCACGCTCGAATGCGATATGTCACGCTCGTGCCACAACGTGTTGTTCTCGATCGCCGCCAACGCGTTCGTACGCACCAGCCGCGCCAGCCCGCAAATCCTCTCGCTCGTGATCGGATTGCGCTTATGCGGCATCGCGCTCGAACCCTTTTGTCCTTTGGAAAAAAATTCCTCCGCCTCTCGAATGTCCGTCCGTTGAAGGTTGCGAAGCTCCGTCGCCATTTTTTCAAGCGTCGAAGAGGCGATCGCCAACGCCGACAAATACTCCGCGTGCCGATCGCGTTGGATCACTTGAGTCGCAAGCGGCGCCCGTTGCAGCCCCAGCTTTTGACAGACGAGCTCCTCAACGCGCGGATCGATGTTCGAGTACGTGCCGACCGCGCCCGATAATTTCCCGACGGCGATAATTTTTTGCGCCCGCTCCAGCCGATCGATGTCGCGCTCGATCTCCGCGCTCCACAATAAAAGTTTCAGCCCGAATGTCATCGGCTCGGCGTGAATACCATGCGTCCGACCCACGCACGGCGTCATCTTAAACTCCACCGCGCGGCGTCGCAACACTTCCCTAAGATCGTTGAGCAGCCCCAGTAAAATATCGGCGGCTTCTTTGAGCATGAAACAAATCGCCGTGTCCTTCACGTCGCTCGACGTCAAGCCCTTGTGCACAAATTTCGACGCGTCGCCCACATTCTCCGCCACGTTGGTCAGGAACGCGATGATATCATGATTGGTTTCGCGCTCGATCTCGTGAATGCGCTCGACGGTGAAATCAGCTTTGCTTTTGACATCCTCAAGCGCCCAAGCGGGAGCCTCTCCAAGCTCGACCATCGCCTCGAGTGCCGCGATCTCGACCTTCAATATCGTCGCCCACTCGTTGTGCTCCGACCACAATTTTTTCATCGGCGCACTCGTGTACCGTTCGATCATAAGCATCACTCCTCGACGATATTTTACCACGCCGGCGGTCGAAGGCAATAATATTTTATAGACGGCGGCGGCGATTCGTGCTATAATTTGCTACATCACTTTTGTAAAGGAGACTGCTTCAATGTACGGTGTGAAAAATTCTGTGGCAATCGTGTGCGGCGGCGGTCCGGCGCCCGGCATCAATGCGGTTATCAGCGGCGTGACGGCGGAGGCGTATCGCAAGGGTTGGGATGTGCTCGGCTTCTACGACGGCTTCAGTCGGCTGGCGCGCGGCGAGAAAAATTATGTCCGCCTCGAGCCGTCCAACATCAGCCGCATCCATCAGACCGGCGGTTGCATCCTCAAAATGTCGCGCTTCAATCCGACCAAGAAGGAGTCCGATCTGCGCACGGTCGTCGAGACGCTCACCGAGCTCGGAGTCAATCACCTGGTGACGATCGGCGGCGACGACACCGCTTTCAGCTCCGCGAAGGTCAGCGAATTTGCCCGCTCGATCGGCAAGACGATCAACGTCGTGCACGTTCCGAAAACAATCGACAACGATCTGCCGCTGCCCGAGGGCGTTCCGACCTTCGGATTCGAGACGGCGCGCGCTTTTGCCACGACCGAAATTCAAAATCTCATGGAGGACGCAAAGACTTCCAATAACCGTTGGTACTTTACGATCGCCATGGGGCGGACGGCGGGGCATCTGGCGCTGGGCATGGGGCGCTCGGCGGGCGCGGCGCTGACGATCATCCCCGAGGAGTTCCATCAGGATAAAATTCCGCTCCAACAGGTCGTCGACATCATCACCGGCTCGATCATCAAGCGCTATCTGATCGGCAAGAACTACGGCGTGGCGGTCATTGCCGAGGGCGTCATCGAAAAGATTCGCGAAGAAGACTTCACCGCGCTCGGTACGATTGAGCTCGACGAGCACGGTCACATCCGCTATTCGGAGCTCGACTTCGGTCAGATTCTCAAGAAGAAGGTGCTCGAGGAAGTTCGCCGGCTCGGGATCAAGTTGTCGGTCGTCGACAAAGAAATCGGCTACGAACTTCGTTGCACCGCGCCGATCGCTTACGATATCGACTATGCGCGTTCGCTCGGTTTTGAGGCGATGCAATTCCTGCTTCGCGGCGATTCGGGCGCGCTGATCTCGATCCAGGACAACAAGGCGGTGCCGATGCGTTTCGAGGACATCAAAGACCCCGAGACGGGCAAGACGGCGGTGCGTCGCGTGAATATCGACAGCGTACATTACAAGATTGCGCGCAATTGCATGATGCGGTTGGAGGCTCCCGATCTCGACGATCCGATCGTGGCGAACGCGTTCCGCATGAGCACCGACGAGTTCAAGGCGCGCTACGGATATCTGTTCGAGGAGGCTTGATCGGATGAAGGTCATTCTGACTGCGGACGTAAAAAAAGTCGGCAAGGCGGGCGAGATAGTCGAGGTTGCCGACGGCTACGGGCGCAATTATTTATTGGCGCGGAAGTTGGCGAAGCCGGCGACGGCGGAGAATATCAATCAAGCGAAGACGAACGCGGCGACCTCCGCGCGGAGGAAGGCGCAAGCGTCGGATGAGGCGCGGCTGTTGGCGAGCCAACTTGAGAAGGTGCATCTGATCATACCGGTGAACGTCGGCAAGGACGGCAAATTATTCGGGTCGGTGACGGCGGCGGATATAGCCGAGGCGCTCAAGGCGATCAACGGGCTCGATGTCGACAAGCGCAAGATCAGTCTCGAGCAGGAAGTGACGGGGGCGGGCGATTACGTGGCGAACGTCAAGCTCGAGCCGGGCATCTCCGCCAAACTCAAATTCTCGATCACTCAAAAATAAATTTATCAGCCGGGGGCAGTTTATGTGGGGCGCCGCCGACGCCGGGTGGGAACCACGAACTCTGTTGGGCGCCAATCACCATGGGCGGGAGCGTCGGTGGCGCCCAAATATAAATTTAGGGGCGGAACAAAAAATTTAAAAGGGCTCCTCCGAAGAGGCAGCCCTTTTTCGATCCGAAAATTTTCTTATGCGCGTTCGATGTAATTGCCGGTGCGCGTGTCGATGCGAAGCACATCGCCTTCGTTGATGAACAGCGGCACCCGCACATCATAGCCCGTCTCGAGCTTCGCCGTCTTCGACGCGCCCGTCGCCGTGTTGCCTTTCACCGCCGGTTCGCATTCGATTACCTTCAGCTCCACGCTGTTGGGCAGCGTCACGCCGATCAGCTTGCCGTTGAAGCTCTGCACATTCGCCTCCATATTTTCCTTCAGGAAGTTGAGCGCCGTCCCGAGCTGATCCTTCGTCAGTTCCGTCTGCTCGTAAGACTCGGTGTCCATGAAAGTGTACATGCCGTCCGACTCGTAGAGGAATTGCATCTTGCGACTCTCGAGGCGCGCCTGCGGCATCTTCTCGTTCGGATTGAACGTCCGCTCGATCACCGCGCCCGTCTCGACATTTTTAATCTTCGTCCGAACGAATGCCGCGCCCTTGCCGGGTTTGACGTGCTGAAAATCGACAATCTGCCACGCCGCGCCGTCGATCTCTATCGTCAGCCCCGTGCGAAAATCCGTACTGCTAATCATCAAATCACCTCCTATTGACAAAAATATTATAATGCCCGTGTAATCTTTCGTCAACAGGGAGGTTTTTGTATGCTTTATTTCTTCGACGGCGCGATGGGCACTCTGTTGCAAGCCGCCGGACTGCCTGCGGGTGCGGCGCCCGAGTCGTTCAATCTCGAGCGTCCGACGATCGTCGAGAACATCCACCGTCAGTACATCGACGCCGGCGCGAATATCATCACCACCAATTCTTTCGGCGCCTCGCCGCTAAAGTTGAAACACTTCGGTCTCGAGAACAAACTCGACGCGATCAATGCGGAGGCGGTTGAGATTGCTCGGCGCGCGATCGACGGGCGGAAGATCAAAATCGCGGCGGACATCGGACCTTCCGGACGGTTCGTCGAGCCGATTGGCGATCTCTCATTCGACGACGCCTGCAGAAATTTTTACGATCAAGCGCTGGCGTTGGCGGCGGCGAAGCCCGATTATTTCATCCTCGAGACGTTCATCGATCTGCAGGAAATCCGAGCGGCGATCCTTGCGTGTAAAGCGGCGGCGCCGTCAATCCCGATCATCGCTCAAATGTCGTTCCAAGCGGACGGTCGAACGGTGACGGGCACGCCGCCCGAGGTCGCGGCGCTTACGTTATACAAATTGGGCGCGGCGATCGTGGGCGTGAATTGTTCGCTCGGACCGGAGGATTTGATTGACGTGGTCGCTCGAATGCGCCGGCATTGCCCTTGTCCGATCAGCTGTCAGCCGAACGCGGGGCTGCCGACGCTGGTCGACGGCAAGACGATTTTCCCGCTCAACGCGGCGGAGTTTGCGGCGTTTGCTCCGAAATTGATCGGCGCGGGAGCGTCGTATTTGGGGGGCTGTTGCGGGACTTCGCCCGAGCACATTCGAGCGCTGGTGAAAGAATCGATCGGAGCGATGTCGCCGTCGAGCGCGCGGACGCCGCCGTTGCGATTGACTTCGCGAACGCGGCTGGTGACGATTGAGCGGGAGCCGATAATGATCGGCGAACGCATCAATCCGACGGGTCGAAAAAAGCTCCGCGCGGAAATTCAAGCGGGCTCGATGCTGACGGTCAAGCGCGACGCGGTCGGACAGGTCAAAGCGGGGGCGGCGGTGCTCGACGTGAATATGGGCGTGCCGGTCGACGATCCCGTCGGGCTGATGCGGGAAGCGGTCTCGAGCCTGGCGCAATTGGTTGATGTGCCGTTGGCGATCGACACAGCCGATCCGAAGGCGCTGGAGGCGGGGCTGATTGCGTTCCCCGGGCGGGCGCTGATCAATTCCGTTGACGACGAGCGTTGCGAAACATTCCTGCCGTTGGCGAAAAAATATGGCGCGGCGCTGATCATCTTGCCGGTGACGAAAGCGGGGTTGCCGCGGACGGTCGAGGAGCGGCTGGCGATCGTCAAGCGGATAATCTTGCGCGCGCGGGCGCTGGACTTGACGGACGACGACTTTTTGTTGGACGCGCTGACGACCACGCTCGCCGCCGACAAAGACTCCGCGCGGAACGTGCTGTCGACGCTGACGGAATATCGGCGGCTGGGGCTGCCGTCGACGATGGGGCTGTCGAACATCTCATTCGGGCTGCCGAATCGGGCGGCGATCAACGCGACGTTCTTCGCGCAAGCGTTGACGGCGGGCTTGACGGCGCCGATCATCAACCCGTTCGACGAGCTGATCCAATCGACGTTTGCGGCATCAAAGGCGTTGCTGGGCTTCGATCCTCAAGCGGCGGAGTTCAGTCGGCGGGCGGCGCAGTCCTCGACGGAGCCGCCGGTCGAAAAAATCATCGACGATCCGCTCGAGGCATTGAAGGCGGCGATCATCAACGGTGACGCGGACGCGGCGGTGTCGATGGTCGAAAGTTGTCCGTCGGAGCGATTCACGGATGTACTCAACGCGGCGATGCAAACGGTCGGGGAGAATTTTTCGAGCGGGAATTTATTTTTGCCGCAAGTTTTGTTGAGCGCTCAAGCGTTGCAAGCGGCGTTCGATCGGTTCCAAGCGTTAAATCCGTCGGCGACGGTCGAAAGCCGCGGGACGGTAGTGTTGGCGACGGTGAAGGGCGATGTGCACGACCTTGGAAAAAACATCGTCGGGGCGCTGATGAAAAACGCGGGCTTCAACGTGATCGATCTCGGCAAGGATGTTGAGCCCGATGCGGTCGTCCGCGCGGCGCTCGAGCACGAGGCGTTTTTGATCGGATTATGTGCGCTGATGACAACGACGCTGCCGGCGATCGACGAGACGATAGCGGCGATCCGCGCGGCGGGCGTTCGAGCGAAGGTGATGGTCGGAGGCGCGGCGGTCGATCAAAAATATGCGACAACGGCGGGCGCGGACTTCTATGCCGAGGACGCGGTCGAGGCTGTCAATCAGGCTCAGAAAGCAATCAAGAATTGAAGCGCCGCCACCGCGGGTGGGCGGGCGGGGTCAAAAAAAAAAGCGGTCGGAAAAATTTTCCGCCGCCATATTTTTTTGGGATCAATAGTATTGAATGGGGATCGCCGCGTGATCTCCGCCGAGATAATCTTGAATTGCCAACGAATACACCAGCCGCCGATCCCGCGCAAACTGCACCACGTCGAGCACCGCATTCGCCGTGTCGAGACTCGTCAGGCACGGCACTCCAATCTCAACCGCCGCCCGCCGAATCTTGAATCCGTCGCGCATCGACAGACTGGTCTGATCGTTGATGAAACTGTCGCTGAGCGTGTTGACGACCATGCAGATCACGCCGCTCCGAAGCATTTTTATAATATCCGCCGAGCGCTGATGCACCTTCCCAACCGGTTTCGCCTCGATGCCCGCCGCCGCAAACGCCCGCCGCGTTCCTTCCGTCGCCGCCAAATCGTAGCCGCAATCGGCGAATGCCGCCGCCAATTTCACCGCCTCCGCCTTGTCGCGATCCGCCACCGTGAATAGGATGCACGGCTTTGTGAGCGATTCGTGATCGCCCACCGGCAATACCGTCCCCGCCGCCAACAAGCCTTTGTAGAGCGCGCGGCTGAAGTGGTAATCCAAGCCCACGACCTCGCCCGTCGAGCGCATTTCCGGTCCCAGACCGACTTCCACGCCTTGCATTTTCGCCAGCGAGAATACCGGCACCTTCACCGCGTAATACGGCTTCTTCGGTCGTTTGATTGTCGTCTGCTCCAGCGGCAAACCGACCGCCGCCCGCGTCGCCAGGTCGACCAGATCGATCCCCGCCGCCTTGCTGATGAACGGGATCGTCCTCGAGCTGCGCGGGTTGACCTCGAGCACGAATACCTTGCCGTCCGCGATCACGAATTGGATGTTGAGCAGTCCCTTGACGTCGAGCGCGCGCGCCAGCGTCGTCGTGTAGTTCGTCACCGTCTCGAGCGTCGGCTTGCCGATCGACAGCGGCGGAAATACCGCGATGCTGTCGCCCGAGTGCACGCCCGCCCGCTCAACGTGCTGCATTATTCCTCCGATCAAAACATTTTTGCCGTCGCTGACCGCGTCCACGTCCAGCTCCGTCCCCGGCAAATACCGATCCACGAACACCGGGTGCTTGCCGTACGACGCCGCGATTGCCCGCTGCACATACGCCGTCAGCTCCTCGTCGTTGTAGACGACTTGCATTGCGCGCCCGCCCAGCACGTAGCTCGGTCGCACCATCAGCGGATAACCGATTTGCGCCGCCGCCGCCAGCGCCGCCTCGACCGTGAAGATCGCCGCCCCTTTCGGTCTAGGGATGTCAAGCCCCTCGCACAGATTGTCGAACGCGTCTCGATCCTCCGCGCGGTTGATGTTCTCGACCGACGTGCCTAAAATGAAATACCGATCCTTGTCGTCGACCTCGCCGTCAAGCGCCACGCCCAGATTGATTGCCGTCTGACCACCGAATTGCGCGATCACGCCCACCGGCGCCTCCATCGATTCGTATTCGATGATGTTCTGCACGTCCTCGAGTGTTAGCGGCTCAAAATACAGCCGATCGCTCGTGTCGAAATCCGTCGAAACCGTCTCGGGATTGTTGTTGATGATGATCGCAAACTTGCCGAGCTTCTGCAGCTGCCGCACGCAACGCACCGAGCAATAATCGAACTCCACGCCTTGACCGATGCGGATCGGGCCCGAGCCCAGCACGATCACTTTGTCATGCGAAGGCGGCAGCGCGTCCGAAGTCTCCGCGTTGTAGGTCGAATAAAGGTACGGCGTTTGCGCATCGAACTCCGCCGCGCACGTGTCGACCATCTTGAAATGCGGCAGCAGACCTATCGATTTGCGCCGCCGTCTGATCTCCGCCGTTGAACCGCCGGTCAGTTCCGCGATCGCCACGTCCGGCAGTCCGATCTTTTTCGCCTCGATCAATAATTCGTCGCTAAGTCCGAGCGCGGAAGAAGTTTTAGGGGCGCCGTCGACGCTCCCACCCACGGGGCTCGGCGCCAAATGAGGAGCGTGGTTCCCACCCGCGTCAGCGGCGCCCGCATTCGAAAGTTGCAAGGCTGCGCCCGTCAAGGGGACGGCGGCGGCGGGGGCTTGGGGGCTTGCCCCCAATGGGTGGGTGGGCGGGATCAAAGAAGAAAGTTTGTTTTCGACTTCGGCGATATTTTTGATCTTGTCGAGGAACCACCGATCGATCAGCGTCTCGGCCGCTACCTCCTCCACCGTCAACAGTTTCCGACGGAACGCCTCCGCTATCGCAAACAGCCTCTCGTCATCCACACGCTTCGCATGCCGAATCACCTTCTCATCCGACCAGTCCGCGAACTTCTTCAGATACAGCCGATTCGCGCCGATCTCCAGCGACCGCACCGCCTTCAACAGCGCCGCCTCGAATTTCCGATCGATCGACATCACCTCGCCCGTCGCCTTCATTTGCGTCCCGAGCGTCTTGTCCGCATAATAAAATTTGTCGAACGGCCAACGCGGATATTTTATTACGCAGTAATCGATCGACGGCTCAAAACACGCCTTCGTCTTGCCCGTGACATCGTTGGTGATCTCGTCAAGCGTCAAGCCCGCCGCGATCTTCGCGCTCACCTTCGCGATCGGATAACCCGTCGCCTTCGACGCCAACGCCGACGATCGACTCACGCGCGGATTGACCTCGATTACAAAATACTCCAAGCTGTGAGGATCGAGCGCGAATTGGATATTGCAACCACCCTCGATCTTGAGCGCGCGAATGATCTTGATCGACGCCGAGCGAAGCATCTGAGCCTCCACATCCGAGAGCGTCTGTGTCGGCGCCACCACCACGCTGTCGCCGGTGTGCACGCCCACAGGATCGATATTCTCCATATTGCAGATGCAGATGCAGTTGTCGTTGGCGTCGCGCATCACTTCGTACTCGATTTCCTTGTAGCCGAACAGCGATTTCTCGATCAACACTTGACCGATCATCGACGCCTTCAGCCCGCGCACCGCAATGTCGATCAGCTCATTAGTCGACGAGGCGAAGCCGCCGCCCTCGCCGCCGAGTGTGTAAGCGGGGCGTACGATCACGGGGAATCCGATCTTTTTCGCGAACGCCACCGCGCTGTCAACGTCCTCGACGATCATCGATTGCGCGACCGGCTCGTTGATCGCCTCCATCGCTTTTTTGAACAGATCGCGATCCTCCGCGTGTCGAACCGCGTCCGTCGAGGTGCCGAGCACTTTGACGTTGAATTTCTGCAAGACGCCCGCGTCCTCGAGTTTGACGGCAAGGTTGAGCCCCGCTTGCCCGCCGAGCGTCGCCAACAATCCGTCGGGGCGCTCCTTCTCGATCACGTGCGTCAAGAACTCGAGCGTCAGCGGCTCCATATAAACTTTGTGCGCGGTGTCGACGTCGGTCATAATCGTCGCCGGATTGGGATTGACGAGCACCACCGTGAAGCCCTCGTCGCGGAGCGCGCGGCACGCTTGAGTGCCGGCGTAGTCGAACTCCGCCGCTTGACCGATCACAATCGGCCCCGACCCGATCACGAGCACCTTATTCATCGATTTGTTTTTCGGCATAACATCAATCTCCTCTCAACCGTCCGCGCGGACGAAAAGTCTGTCGAACATGAACGCGCAATCATTCGGACCGGGCGAAGCCTCGGGATGGAATTGCACGCTCTCGACCGGCAGGCTGCGATGCTTGAGCCCCTCGATGGTGCCGTCGTTGAGCGACACACACGTGATGTCGAGCGGAACGTTCTCGAGCGATTGAGCGTCGACCGCGTAGCCGTGATTTTGGCTGGTGATGTAGCAGCGATTGTTGTCGAGGAACTTGACGGGCTGATTGACGCCGCGATGTCCGAACTTGAGCTTGAAAGTTTTGGCGCCGAGAGCGCGCGCGATCAATTGATGCCCGAGGCAAATGCCGAAGATCGGTTTCTTACCGAGAAGAATTTTAATCTGCTCGGTGATCGGATCGAGGTCGGCGGGGTCGCCGGGTCCGTTGGAGAGGAAGATCAGATCGGGCTCGAGTTTCAAACAATCCTCCGCGCTCGTCGAGGCGGGCAGGACGATCACGCGGGCGCCGCGCGCGACGAGGCTGTCGAGGATATTGCGTTTGATGCCGAAGTCGTAGACGGCAACCTTGAGCCCGTCGGAGTCGCCGTTTAGCACGTAGCGTTCTTTGCACGTGGCAATTTCGACGACCTTCGAATTGAGCGGTCGATTGAGCGTCTGATCGATGGTCGATTGAGGAGTGTCGACAGGAAAAAGCCCGCCCTTCATGGTGCCGGAGGAGCGCAACTTGATGGTGAGCGCTCGAGTATCGACGCCGGTGAAGCACGGGATTTTGTATTGCGCAAGGAAGTCGGCAAGCGGCGCTTCGCAATCGGAGCCGGAAGGTTGAGTGCAAAGCTCGGCGCAAATGAGCGCGGAGCAGAGTGGGCGCTCGGACTGATTGAATTTGTGATTGACGCCGTAATTTCCGACGAGCGGATAAGTCAACGCGACAATCTGAGTGCAGTAGGAAGGGTCGGTGAGAATGTCCTGATAACCCTCCATGCCCGTATTAAAAACGACTTCGCCGAAAGCGGAGTCGCCAATCAAAAAGCCGTTGAAGACGGAGCCGTCCTCGAGAACGAGTTTACCGCGCATAATATTCCTCCACAAAAATTTTTTAATCCCGCCCGCTTGGGCGCTGTTTTATGGGGCGCCGCCGACGCGCCCACCCACGGAGTGCGGCGCCCAACGGAGACCGTTGCCCCACCCTGCGTCGTCGGCGCCCGCTCCACGTCGGCAACTCCCTTTTTTCGAGCACACGGCGCGCCACACTGCGTCGGCAACGCTCTTTATTGAAAAAATTTTTTTCGAGGGTGGGCGGGTGGGATCGAAAAAAATTTTTTCCAAACTCCGCGCGGAGCAGGATCAGATCTTGAATACAACTTTGCCGTTGCAGACGGTGTGCGTCACGCGCCCCTTTAATTTTTTCCCGTCGAACGGCGAGAACTTTGCTTTCGAGAAAAATTCTTTCGCATCGACCGTCCACTCGAGCGAAGGATCAAAAATCGCCACATCCGCTCGCGCGCCCACGCTCAACGTCCCGCCGTCAAGACCGAACAAATTCGCCGGCGCAATCGTCATCTTCTCGATCAGTTTGTCGAGCGGCAGCCGCCCCGTCCACACGAACTCCGTCAGCATCACCGCCAACGCCGTTTCCAGCCCCGGGAAGCCGCTCTGCGCCTGATTGTACGGCAGCTCCTTTTCGTACATCGCGTGCGGCGAATGATCCGTCACCAGGCAGTCGATCGTCCCGTCGATCAGTCCCGCCAACAACGCTTCGCAATCCGCTTTCGTCCGCAGCGGCGGATTGATTTTCGTCGCCGCCGACGCCGGATCGACCAAGTCATCCGTCAGCGTCAAATGTTGAGGCGTGCACTCCGCGCTCACCCGCACGCCCCGCTCCTTCGTCGAGCGAATGATATCCACCGCCCGCGCCGACGATACGTGCGCGAAATGCACTCGAGCACACGCGTAATCCGCCAACAGGCAGTCCCGCGCGATCGCTATGTCCTCCGCGATCGACGGGCGACCCTTCAGCCCCAACCGCGCGGAGTTGAGCGATTCGTTCATCGAGCCGCCCTTGACCAGCGTCGTTTCCTCCTCATGACAGATCACAAGTCGATCGAGCGGCTTGAGATAATCGAGCGCATTCAAAAACATCTTCGCGCTGTCGACAAAATGTCCGTCGTCCGAGAACGCCACCGCGCCGACTTCGTCCATCTGTGCCAGATCCGCCAACTGTTCACCGCGTTGCCCCTTGGTCAGCGCGCCGATTATTTTGATGTTGATCAGTCCGACCTCCGCCGCCCGATCGATCATCGCCTCCACCAGATACGGGTTGTCGACCACCGGCTTGGTGTTCGGCATCGTCGCTACCGTCGTGAAGCCGCCCGCCGCCGCCGCACGCGAGCCGCTCTCGAAATCCTCCTTATACTCTTGTCCGGGCTCCCGAAGGTGCACGTGCATGTCGATCAGCCCCGGCACCACGATTTTCCCCGTTGCGTCGATCGTCTCGTGCGCCTCGATCTCGACCGACGGGTGTACCGCCGCGATGTGGTCGTCGACGATCAGCACGT
This sequence comes from uncultured Selenomonadales bacterium, assembly GCA_946411735.1. GTDB lineage: Bacteria > Bacillota > Negativicutes > Selenomonadales > Selenomonadaceae > Quinella. Next base: position 36,814 of record CAMKFB010000007.1, on the reverse strand, counting down.
CCGATGTCGCGTCAATCCCGTTCGCAGGATCGATCACCCGCCCGCCTTTGATCAACAGCGAATGAGTTATCTTCGCCAATTACAACACCTCCCTCTCGCCGCTGAGCGTCAATAAAAGCAGCGCCATTCGCACCGCCAGCCCGTTGTTGACTTGCGCGCGAATCGCCGATTGCTCCGAATAATTCACGTCGAAGGCAATCTCCAGCCCGTTGTTTTGCGGACCCGGGTGCATCACCAGCGCGTCAGGCTTCGCCAACTTCAACTTTCGCGCGTCGAGCCCGAAATACCTCGAGTACTCGTCCTCCGAAGGGATCAGCCCCGCCTGCATGCGCTCCAGTTGCAGCCGCAAAACGATCACCACGTCGGCGTCCTTGACCGCGTCCTCGACCGTTGCGTGGATGGTGACCGACGGGTCGACGAAGCGCGGCAACAACGTCGGCGGCGCGGCAAGATGAATGTCGGCGCCGAACATTTTCAGGATCGTTATATCCGATCGAGCGACGCGGCTGTGTAAAATGTCGCCGAGGATCACCACCTTGAGCCCTTTGATGTCGTCGAGCGGCGCCTTAAATTGACTGATCGTCAGCAGATCGAGCAGCGCTTGAGACGGATGCGCATGACAGCCGTCGCCCGCGTTGATGACAATCGGCTTGACGGTGTTGGCGGCGAATTGCGGCACGCCCTCCGATTTATGGCGAATGATCATCGCATCGACCGCCATCGACTCAATCGTCAACAGCGTGTCGCGAACCGATTCGCCCTTGACCACCGAAGAAGTCGCGGCGTTAATCGAGATCACGTCGGCGCCGAGATATTTGCCGGCAAGCTCGAAAGAACTGCGCGTCCTCGTCGACGGCTCGAAAAACAGATTGACAATCGCCTTGCCGCGGAGCGAAGGCAACTTTTTAATACTTCGCTTGAGCACGGATTTGAGCTCGACGGCGGTGTTTAGGATCAGCCGAATCTGCTCGGCGTCGAAGTCGGCAATCTGAATAACATCGCGCCCGGCAATCGAAACATTGCTCTGCAAACGGATCACTTCCTTTGCACTAAGATTGACGCGCCTATTCTATCATCAAACCTTCAGTGATGCAACGGCTGTTGAAATCTGGTTTTGATGCACGCGGTCAAGCACACGAGCGCGAAGACGATGCCCGCCGGATACGTGATCGACGTACCCAGCTCGAAGCCTTCCTTCGCTTGGAGGATGTAGGTGCACGAAACGACCGACATGAACAGCGCGGGGATCAGCGATATCAGATAAGCGCTCGACTCAGGGCGCGTTCGATGGAGATAGACGGCGCCGGTCCAGAGGATCATCATCGCCAGCGTCTGATTCATCCACGAGAAGTAGCGCCAGATGACGTTGAAATCGATTTGCGTGAGCCCGCCGGCGATCACCAGCAGCGGGACTGCCAACGTCAAGCGCTTTTTGATGTCGATCTGATCGAGTTTAAACCAATCGGCGAGTATCAATCGAGCGGCGCGGAGTGCGGTGTCGCCGGACGTAATCGGACAAGCGACGACGCCGAGCATGGCGAGCGTGACGCCGAGCCCCGAGCCCATAAACCCGACGCAAATGTCGTAAACGACGCCGCCGGGACCGCCCGCCTTGAGCGCCGCCGCCAGCCCGCCGGTCGATTCAAAGAACGTGACGCCCGCCGCCGCCCAAATCAGCGCGATCATTCCTTCCATGACCATAGCGCCGTAGAAAACCGGTCGAGCGAGGCGTTCGGATTTTAGGCAACGCGCCATCAACGGAGATTGCGTCGAGTGGAAGCCCGAGATCGCGCCGCACGCGACGGTGATGAACATCAGCGGCCAAATCGGGAGAGGATCGTCGGAGGGATATAAGTTGGCGAGTTGCATTTCGGGCATGGTGTGACCGCCCACGCCGAGCAGCATCCCGCCCATTATTCCGACCGCCATGATGATCAGCGCCGCGCCGAAAAGCGGATAGAACCGCGCGATGATCGTATCGATCGGCAGCAGGGTCGCGAGGAAGTAGTAGACCAGAATTGCGACGAGCCACGGCGTCAACGGCGAGGCGGTGAGTTTTGCGATGAGCATTGCCGGACCGGTCAGAAAGACGGTGCCGACGAGTATCAACAGCACAACGAGAAAGACGCGCATGACGGTGAGGATCGTGCCGCCGAGTTCGTTGCCGACAATTTCCGTGATGCTCTTGCCGCCCTCGCGCAACGACATCATGCCCGCGAGATAATCGTGCACGCCGCCGGCGAAGATTGTCCCGATCACGATCCAGAAGTAGACGATCGGTCCCCAAAGCGCTCCGGCAAGCGCGCCGAAAATCGGTCCGAGCCCGGCGATGTTGAGCAATTGGATCAGAAAAACTTTCCACGTCGGCAAGACCACGAAGTCAACGCCGTCGGCTTTAGTGATGGCCGGAGTGGGGTTATCGGTCGGCGCGAGAATGTTGTCGACGATTTTCGAGTAGATCGCGTAGCCGGCGATCAGCGCGCCGAACGCAATCAAAAACGTAACCATATGACTGCCTCCTTTTCAATTTCCCGCCGCAATTTTATCATCATTGTCAAGCGAATTGTTGACAGAAACAACCGCGCTCGATAAAATTTTTATCCGAAGACTCGAGGTGTTGACTGTGGACGAATTTATGTTGAGCAATCTGGTCGTGGCGATATCGGCGGTTGTGCCGATTTTTGTGTTGATAAGCATCGGCGCGGTGATCAAATGGCGGCGCTGGCTCGACGAGGACGAGCTGGCGCACATGAACCGCATGGTGTTTCGAGTGTTTTTCTGCTGCATGATGTTTCACAGTCTCTACACCGCCGACCTGTCGACGTCGATCCGACCGCGCCTGATGCTGTTCAGCGTGTGCGGAGTGCTGGCGGTGTTCGGCTTGGCGATGTTATTGGTGCCGAAATTCGAGCCGGAGGATCGGCGGCGCGGGGTGATCGTCCAAGCGCTGTTTCGGAGCAATTTCGTACTGATGGGCGTGCCGATCGTCGCCAACATTTTCGGCGATCAAAACATCTCCGTGGCGACGGCGATGATCGCGGTAATCGTGCCGCTCTACAATGTGCTGGGCGTGTTTGCGCTCGAGAGTTTTCGAGGCGGGCAATTCAAGTTGGCGCCGATCCTGCTCGACGTGTTAAAGAACCCGATGATCCTCGGGGCGATTGCGGGGGCGCTGTGTTTGATCGCGGGCATAAAAATACCGGCGCCCGTGCTCAAACCGATCGGACAAATATCGGCGGCGACGACTCCGGTTGCGCTGTTGATATTGGGCGCGTCGTTCAAATTGGGCGCGACTCACGAGCATCGACCGCAATTGGTCTGCGCGGTGCTGGGGCGGCTGATCGTTGTGCCGGGGATTTTGCTGTCGATAGCGATCGCGATGGGATTTCGCGGGGTCGAGTTGGTGACGATGGTGGGGACGTTCTGCACGCCGTGCGCGGTGGTGTCCTACGCGATGGCTCAACAATTGGGCGGCGACGCGGAGTTGGCCGGGAGCTGCGTGGTATTCACGTCGGCGTTGGCGTGCCTGACGATTTTCGGCTGGATATTTTTATTCAAGACGCTGGGATATTTTTAATCCCGCCCATGAAAAAATTTTTTTTATAAGGGACCAAGCGGGGACGTGTGGGAAAAATTATTTATTGATCAGCTCGTAGAATTGTTCTTCGTTGAGGATCGTGATGCCGAGCGCCTCCGCCTTTTTCAGTTTCGAGCCCGCCTTTTCGCCGACCACCAGATACTTCGTGCCGGACGTGATCGCATTTTTGACGACGAAGCCCTTTGCCTCCGCCAGCGCTCCCGCCTTCGCCCGCGTGATTGACAGCGTGCCGGTGAATACGATCGTCCCGCCGATCGATTTTTTTTCGAGATCGGATTCGCCTGTGTTCAGCCCCATTTCTCTCATCCTTTCGATCAGAATTTTATTCTCCTCGAGATCAAAAAACTCGCGGACGTTGCGCGCGACCGTGAGATATTCTTTTTTCTTCGCTTTGCTCAGCTTCCGATTGAGCTCCTCGAGCGGAGCCGCCGCAATTTTTTCGAGCGTCCCGAACTGATTGATGATCTCTCGCGCCGTGATCGCGCCGACTCCTTCAATTTTGCACAGAAATTTAATCGGATCGGCATCGTCGATTTCAAGCTCCGCGCGGTCGAAAAAGGCGCGAATGCTTTCGGCGACGATCAGATTTTTTTGTTTCGTCTTACTCAGCCGTTTGTTGAGCTCGTCGACAGACGCTGCCGCAATCTTCTCGATCGATTGAAACTGATTGATGAGCTCGAGCGCAGTCGTCAAACTTACGCCCTCGATGCCGAACCCCGTCAACAAACGTTCGGGCGGCGCGGCTTTGCTTTTTTCGATCGCCGCGAGGAGATTGTCCGTCTCCTTTGCGCCCGACTTCGCCTTCTCGATCAAGGTTTCGCGGTTGAGCGTGTAAATGTCGGCGATATTTTTTACGAGCTCGAGCCCGATGAGTTTGCGGACAGTGTTTGCGCCCAGCCCGTCAATGTCCATCGCATTCTTGCCGACGAAATTTATGATATGACTCTCGAGTTGCGCGGGGCAATTCGGATTGAGACAACGCCAATCGACCGGCTCGAGTTTCGAGCCGCAACTCGGACATTCCTCGACAAATTTATAAGGCGCCGAGCCCTCGGGATTGTCGACGACGCGATCGACCTTCGGAATGATCTCGCCCGACTTGAATACTTCGATCGTCGAGCCGAGTCGCACGTCGAGCGTGGCAATGAATTTTTTATTGTGGAGCGTGGCGCGCTTGACGGTCGTCCCCGCCAACGTGATCGGATCGAAGATCGCAACGGGAGTGATCCGCCCCGTTCGACCGACGTTCAATTCGATCTCCCGCACGACCGTCCGCTTGATCTCGGGCGGAAATTTATAAGCGATCGTCCAGCGCGGAGCCTTCGCCGTCGTTCCCAACTCCGAGCGTTGAGCGAAACTGTTGAGCTTGACGACCGCCCCGTCGAGCGCGTGATCGAGCGCCGCGCGCGATTCGCCGATCTCATCGATAGCGTTGAGCACTTCCTCCGACGTCCGACATAGTTTATGATGCACGACTTTGACGCCGCCGCTTTCGAGGAATCGATAAAAATCCGTCGCCGTCTCGAACGGCAGCTCGTAATTATCGGGTATCATCATATCGTGCACTGCGAAGGACAATTGGCGCGGCGCCGATTTATTTTTGGAATTGATCACGCCGGCGGTGTAGTTTCGAGGATTGGCGAAGGGCTCAAGCCCGTTCTCGATTCGCTCGGCATTGAGCCGCTCGAAATTTTGTCGACCGATAAAAATCTCGCCGCGCAGTTCGATATAAGGCGGCGCGCCGTCGAGTTTCAAAATCGGCTTTTCGAGCATCGCCAAGACGTTGGCGGTGATGTCACGCCCTTTCGTGCCGTCGCCGCGACTGAGCGCGCGCTCGAGATGATCGTTGCGATAACGCATCGCCGCCGACACGCCGTCAACTTTTTCCTCGACCAAGAAAGCCGCGTCGGAGAATTTCTCTTTGATCTTGTCGATGAACTTGACGACGTCCGCCGTCGAAAACACATCGTCGATTGAAAGCATCGGCGCGTCGTGCTCAATGTCATTCCTTTTGTCGGGAACTTCGACGAGTTGCGTCGGCGAATCGGGCGCAATCCACTCGGGATGAGCCGCCTCGATCTCCTTCAATCGGTTCATCAGTCGATCGTACTCGTAATCATCGATCTCGGGCTGACCGTAGTCGTAAAGCCAACGGTGATGCAATAAAGTCTTTTTGAGCTCATCATACTCCGCGCGGAGCGTCGCCTCGTCGGACATCGGAGTTCACCTCCAAAAACTTTTTCCCGCCCGCCCACCCTTTTATGCCCTGCGGGAATCGAGCATACGGGGGCTGCCGCCCCCGCTAAGGCTGCCGTCGGTTTAGCCGCTGATGAATGTGGCGCCGCCGACGCAGGGTGGGCATGCTGTCCTCTGTTGGGCGCCACACTCGTGGGTGGGAGCGTCGGTGGCGCCTTTAGATCTTTTTAATCGGCGCGTACTGCACGATCAAATTTTTCTTGCCGATCGAGGCGTCGTCGAACACGATCGTCAGTTGAGCGTTCGCACCCGCGCCCTGCACCTTGAGCACCGTCCCCTCGCCCCACTTGCCGTGCCGCGCTCGATCGCCGGTCGACCACTCCACGCCCACGTCCGGCATGAATTTATTCTTGACCGGCATCTGAAAGCTCTTCTTCGGTTGAGCCGGCGCCTCGTAGAAACTTTGGAATCTCCTCGGCATCATCGAAGGCGGCGGCGTCGGTCGCGTCCTCCGCGCGGAGGCGATCAGCTCCAACGGAATCTCGTCGATGAATCTCGAGCGCGCATTCATTTGCTCCTTCCCGAAGGTCGAGCGCGTCGTCGCGCACGTCAAATACAATTTCTTTTGCGCCCGCGTGATCGCCACGTACGCCGCCCGCCGCTCCTCCTCGAGCGCGTCGCTGTCCATCATAGAGCTTGCGTGCGGGAATAATCCTTCCTCCAGCCCCGTCACGAACACCACAGGAAATTCCAGCCCCTTGGCCGAGTGCACCGTCATCAGCGACACTCGATCTTCTTCCTCTTTGAGGTTGTCGAGATCGCTTATCAGCGCGATGTGGTTGAGAAAATCCTCCAACGCTCCGCTCGGATTGTCGCGCGCAAATTCCTTCGCCACGTTGACGAACTCGCCCAAGTTTTCAAGGCGCGCCTCGTTTTCGGTCGTGACATTGTCCCGCAGCTCGGTCATATACCCCGAAGCCTCCAGCACGTGCAACACGAACTCGGGGATCGAAAATTCGTTTTGCCGCTCCACGCAATCATGAATGAACACCGCAAATTGGTAGAGGCTCTGCTTTGCCTTCGCCGGGATGTGCGCGCGGATCAGCATCTCGACGTCCGAAATGATGTCGAACAGCGGCAGCTCGGAGTTCGCCGCAAACTGATCGAGCTTGGCGATCGTCGTCTGACCGATCCCCCGCCGCGGCACGTTGATGATGCGCGTCAAACTGATCGAATCCTGCAGGTTGTTGATGAGCCGAAGGTAGGCGATGATGTCTTTGATCTCCCGCCGCTCGTAAAACTTCAGCCCGCCCACGATCACATAAGGCATGCCCGCGTTGAGGAACGCCTCCTCGAGCGCGCGCGACTGAGCGTTCGTTCGATAGAGCAGCGCGATGTCCTTATACGCAAAGTTTTGTTCGCGCAGCGATTTGATCTCGTGAACGATCTGTTGAGCCTCGGCGCGTTCGTTGAGCGCCTCGAAAAACGTCAGCCGATCGCCCAACGCATTGCGCGTCCAAAGTTTCTTCGGCTTGCGATTGTCGTTATTCGAGATGACCGCGTTGGCGGCGTCGAGGATCATCTTCGTCGAGCGATAATTTTCCTCGAGCAGCACCACCTTCGCCTCCGGATAATCCCGCTCGAACGACAGGATATTATGAATGTCGGCGCCCCGAAAGCGGTAGATCGACTGATCCGCGTCGCCGACCACGCAAAGATTGTGATGCGCCGCCGCCAAAAGCTGAGTCAATCGATATTGCGCCACGTTGGTGTCCTGATATTCGTCGATCAAAATGTATTGAAAGCGCCGCTGATATTTGTCGAGCACATCCTCATTTTTCTCGAGCATGCGCACGGCAATCAACAGCAAATCATCAAAATCCATCGCGTTGTTCTCGACCATGCGCCGATCATATTCGAGATAAATCTCCGCAACCTTCTGATCGAACAACGAGCGATCGCTGTCGAAATTGATGCTGTCGGCAAAACGCTGCGCGCCGACGAGCATATTTTTGGCGGCGGAAATTTTGCTCTGGACGACCGCCGGAATGAATCGCTTCTCGTCGAGATTGAAATCCTTAATGATATTTTTGATGAGAGCGCGCGAATCGGAGGTGTCGTAAATGGCGAAGGAGCTCCGCCGCAAGCCGGTGCTCTCGACATCCGCGCGGAGTATGCGAGCGCAAAACGAGTGAAAGGTGCTCAGCCAAACGTTGCGCGCGGGCTCGCCGATCATCGAAGCGGCGCGCGACTTCATCTCATTGGCCGCCTTGTTGGTAAAAGTGATCGCGAGAATGTTCCAAGGCTTGACGCCGTTGGCGAGCAGATTGGCGATGCGACAGGTGAGCACGCGCGTCTTGCCGGAGCCGGCGCCCGCCATCACCAACAGCGGTCCCTCGAGACAATTGACCGCCTCGCGTTGGCGATCGTTAAGCCCCTCAAAAATTTTATCGGTTATCAATTAAACGCCTCCCGATTGTATGATCGGCACAATTTTTTCGTTGGCGAGCATCCACATGATCGGATCGAGCACGCGGTGCGGCGTGACGGCGGCAAGTCGTTTCAAACGATCGGACGGCTGACCGAAGCTCGACACGCCGAACACTCTGATCTTGTCGCGCTGAAAGTTGGCGTCGATCGCGTCGAGGAACGCAGTTTCGCCCTGCCGTTGCAGCCAATCTCTGATCTCGAGATCGACCATGGAACTGTCGGCACCGACGAAGCCGCGCATTTATTCGCCGGCGCGCTCGATTGCCGCTCCGGCGCTTGAGATGATGTCAAGATTTCCGGCGGCACCGCCGCGTTTACCGGAGCCGGCGCCCGCCATCACCAACAGCGGTCCCTCGAGACAATTGACCGCCTCGCGTTGGCGATCGTTAAGCCCCTCAAAAATTTTATCGGTTATCAATTAAACGCCTCCCGATTGTATGATCGGCACAATTTTTTCGTTGGCGAGCATCCACATGATCGGATCGAGCACGCGGTGCGGCGTGACGGCGGCAAGTCGTTTCAAACGATCGGGCGGCTGCCCGAAGCTCGACACGCCGAACACCCTGATCTTGTCGCGCTGAAAATTGGCGTCGATCGCGTCGAGGAACGCCGTTTCGCCCTGCCGTTGCAGCCAGTCTCTGATCTCGAGATCGACCATGGAGCTGTCGGCATCGACGAAGCCGCGCATTTTTGCGTGCGGGCTCGGTTTCATCACCGTCGCCGAAGAACCGAAGTCATTGTCCAAATCCTTCAGCGTGTCGAGCTTGGTGATCACCACCGCCGTCTGCCGATCGATCAATTTATTCGGCGCGATATTGCAACTCTGTCTGATGTAATTGGCGAGCGCGTTGACCATCGTGACCATATTCGCTGGCGCGCTCGATTGCCGCTCCAGCGCTTGAGACGATGTCAATATTTCCGGCGGCACCGCCGCGCGCACGCTCGACAGCAGCAGCGGATCGAACATGATGATGAACATTTTCGAGCCGGAGATATATCGGCTGATTACGGGATCGAGTTCGTTGTCGCCGATCCGCTCGCAATCCTCGCCCGCGCCGTCGTAGATCGTCAGCGCGTACGTCGGCATTTCGCCTTCTTGCTCCGAAGTGTCTCGAATGATCCACTGTTGAGGCTTCGGCGCCACGCCCGATTGCGTCCCCGCAGGACACAGCCGCTCTTCGTAGACATTCTGATCGTTTTGTTGAGAGACCTTGAGCGTGCGCGAGTCGATTGGCTGCAGCACCCACGGCAGGTTGGAGTATTTGAACTCGTGGAGCATGGTCGTCAGGTAGCTCGACTTGCCGGCGCCCGCCACGCCGAGCATGCAGAAACTCAAATAGCGCCGGTGGAAGAGGTATTGCAAGGGGAGTTGTTCGCCGCAAAATCGACAGACCGCCTCTTGCGCGGGAATGCCCTTGCCCTTGCAAAAATTTCTGCCGCAGGTCGGGATGCGTTGTTTCAATTTGTCGAGGAAGGACAGAAAAACTTCGTGCCGGCGCTCGGGATTGAACGTGCAGTAAAATCGCACGTTGCTCAATGAGAGCTTGCGCATGCAGTGAGGACAGCGCGCCTCATCGGAGTTAAACAGCGACTTGAAAAACAGCAACTCTTACACCACGCTTTACTTACTGGGGACTTTCAAAGTCTCGGGCTTGACGGCGATCAGATCAAAATATTTTTCGTCGCGCTTGAGCGGCAGCAGCTTCACCATCGTCCCGCTTCGGATGTTGTCCCACGTCGAATCCGGCAGGAAAATTTCCAGGCGACCGTCCGGCAGCCCCTCATCATATCCCTTGATCGTGTGCAACGTGATTGTCGACGCCGTCCCCGGCTCGATGTTGAGCCCGCCGCCCCGATTGTAGGCAAGGTAGAGCGTCGGCGTGTAATCCGCCTTCGATTCGATGATCAGCTTGCAATTTTTCGCGCGCGGCGTCTTCTTCAACAGCCCGCTCGTCCCCCACTCCAGCCAATAACTGATCACCGACTTGGGTCGATTGTTGAGCATGAAGCGCGACGGATTCGAGTACACCGTCGTCCCGTCGCTCAAGCGAAATTCTCCGATCACCGTGATGTAAATCTCCGAGGTCGGCACAGACGGCACCAGGATGAATTTATCCTGCTGATACTTCTCGCGCGTGATCGAGCGCATGTGATTTTGTTTCGCGTCGCCGATCGTCGAGTACAATCCGCGCGGAGATGATTTCGTGTTGAAGGAGTAATGGATGCGCGTGATGCTTGACGGCAGCGGGCGCAAATAAATTTTCAGCTTTCCGTCGATGATCGCCGTCTTATCCCGATCGATCTCGCACGGCTCGACACTCGCTGCCGTCTCGATCGAATTGAGCAGCGCCCGCGTCTGATTGGCGCAAACGATCGCAATCCGACTGATCTCCGCCGGCATCGAAAAGTCACACGAACTTTCTTGACTGCCGGCGCTCGAAAGCAGCTCCGCATTGTCGAGCACGGTCTTTAATTTTTTAATCTCGACCAACTTGCCGAGCGGCAAATCCTTCGCGTCGCCGAGATCGTTTGCATCGTAAAACATCACATCGAAATCGCCGTCGGTCTGCCACGTGAAGGTAATGTGCGCGCCGTTGAGCGAGTGCACGAGATTTTTCAAGGGCGTCGGCGGCAGCTCCGGCTTGAGCGTGACCGTCAGCGCCTCACTGTACTCGTAATTGTCGGCGGATTTATCGTTCTTTTGATCGTCGGGATTGATCAGCGCGCGCTCACCGGCAAAAAATTTATCCCGATCGAACGCGCGACGATCGAGCGCGGCATTGAAATAAACGCATTGCAGGCGATAATGATATTGCTTGCGGCTCTTGACGGCGCGATCGACGAAGGGCGGCTGAACGCAATCGGCGACGATGACGGAATTGCCGTCGTTGTCGGTGCGCGTGATGCGAACGCCCAGGCAAGCGTCGGAGGGCGGCGCCCAATTGAAATGACAGACGCCCTCGTCGGTGGTGGCGGAGAAGGCATTGGGGTCGAGCGCGGCGTAGTAGGCGACCTTGCAGGAGGTCGGGCTGCTGACGGCGCCCGCGCGGACGGCGAAAACGCTGTAACCGTAAAGGACGCCCGCCTTCAGATTTTTGTCCTCGAACTCGAGCTTGGAGGTCTTGTCGACGAGTACTTTGCCGTCCTTATTGTTGACGGGCGCGCCGCCGATTTTGCGAAGGAGCTGATATTCGACGCCGAGATCATTATCGGGTTGCCAATAAATTTGACAGTTGAGCACGGTCGGCGGCGCGGAAAATCTCCCGTTGATGGAAATTTTGTCGGCGATCGATCCGCCCGACGGTTTTGTCGACGTGACCGTGGTGAAGTCGGCGGAGATCGCAACGGGCTGCTTGGGTCGAATCAAGCGGAGGCGCTCGATAGCCGGTCGGAAGTTTTTGAGCGCCGGCACCGACAAAATCTCCATGCAATCGCGGACGGCTTTATCGGGCGCGGTGCTGTAGGACGGCAGCTTCGACTTCGCCCACACGATCTGCTCGTTCTTGCGTTTCATCTGCATGACTTCGTTGAAATGCGTCTCGAGTTTTTTGAGCGCGGGATCGCCGGGCTTGAGCGCCTTCGCGTCGAGAAGTTTTTGCGTGAGCGTGTCCATGAGATTGTTGATGGCGTGCTCGAATTTATCATCGAAACTGATGCGCCCCTCCGCCACGCTCTGATAGGCGTTTTTGACGGCGGTGATGTACTCGTTCATCTCGGCGATGCGCTGAGGAAGGTTATGGAGCTCGGCGATCGGCGCGTTGCACGCCGGACAACGCTCGGCGCTCGCGGGCAATTTTCGTTTACAGATCGGACAGGCAATAAAAAACGACTGACCGCATGTCGGACAGACGGAATTCTCGGCGGCTTCGCGCGTGCGAAACTGAGCGTATGTCGAGCAGTTGCCGCAAAACACGCTGAACATCGTCTCGTGGGGGTTGGTCGCCGACTCATAAGGCTCGTTGAGCAGCCCCGCCGCCTTATTATAGAGCGCCGCCGACAACTCGTAAGTCAAGAAATTCGGCAGGGCGTTTTGAATGCGATTGATGCAGTTGTCGGCGAAGTAAGGATCGCGCTTGAAAATCTCCGGCGCCGCATTGAGATCGCCGAACAGCCTCGACAGCTTTGCGAGCTTGAGCGAGTGATCGTAGCGATAGCGATTTTCGTCGGAGTTGAACACCTGCATCTGCGCGAGATTCAACAGCGCCTTGATCGAGTGCCAAACGGGAACGGGCGCGGCGACGCGTTGAGCTTCGTGCTTGAAAATGTCGGAGAGCTCCTTGGCCGAAAGTTGTCGGTAAGCGTCGGCATCGGGCTCGGAGCGCTCGATATGGAAGGCAAGGTCGTAAAGGTCGTGCACGGTCGCCGCCCACGGATAATTGCGCGGGTCGGGGACGGTGTTGAAGTCGGCAAGATTTTTGGCGATCTCGTTGAGCACGTCGTCGGACATAAAAAATTTGTTGAGCGCGGCGGTGAGGGTCGCCTTCGTCTTCGGTCGCTTGACTTCAAAGCCCTGCTCCTTATAAGTCGCCTCGATCGTCAGGAGGCTGAGACGGAGCTTTTCGCGGACGCGTTTCATCTGCGCCTGCGTGACGACGAGAGTGCCGGCGGTATCGCCGCGAAGCAAATCGATATAGCCGCGGAGCTGCTCGACGCGCCGGCGCTTGAGATCTTCGGCCTCGAGCGAACGGAGCTTGGGATTGTCGATGATGTTGGCGATCGAATCGCTCATCGCCAGCTCCTCACGAATTTTCGCCAGCCGCGTGCTGTCGACGGTGGTGTTTTGTTCGTCGGTAAGACGTTTCTTCCATTGGTCGAAGGCGATTTTTATTTTGCGGATATTGTCGGGCGGATCAAATTCGACGCCGAGCATCTCGAAACAATTTCGTCTTGCCAATTCACAGCCCCCCGAGAAATTTTTGATACGAAATCTTTAAGGACATTAAAAACGACTTCGATCAAATTGTCAACAAAAAAATTTCAGGCTTGGGCGGCGGCGATGATCAGAGCCGGAAGCAAATTCGCCACTCGAATTTTGTTGCCGAACATCAAATTGATCCCGACGCAAAATATCAGCATGTTGCCGACATAAGAGAGGTTGGCGAGCGCCGCCGGCGTCATCAGCGGCTCGAGCAGTCCCGCGAAGATCGTCACCGCCCCTTGAAACAAGCCCACGCTCACGCTCGAAAACACGCAGCCCTTCCCCATCGACGCCGCCATCACCGTCACCAGCACCAGGTCGAGCACCGACTTCATGTAGAGCACCGTGCAATCGCCGAGCAGCGCGTCATTGATCGGTCCGAGGATCGACATTGCGCCGATGCAAAACGTCAGCGACGCCGTCACAAATCCGTCGAGAAATTTATTATCGTCCTCGTTGCCCGTCCGCACCTTCAGCCATTCGCCGAACCGTTCAAACTTGCCGTCGATATCGATCACTTCGCCGATCAGCCCGCCGATCGTCAGCGACGCAATCATCATCATCGCGCCCGTCATCTCGAGCGAACCGTCGGCTCCGACGCGCAGCATCTTCGTCAGCGTCCCGCCGATCCCGATAAAGATCACCGCGATCGCGCACGAAATTTGCAGCGTCTGCTGAAGTTTTTCGTTGATGAACCGCCCGATCGCCAAGCCGCTCAGGCCGCCGATTATGATCGCCGCGCAATTGACAACCGTCCCCAAGCCCGGGAATATCGGGATATCGATCATGATTGCCGCGCTTTCCCGAGTCGCAACGACACGCGACTGATTCGCTTGCCTTCCATCTTCTCGACGAAGAAACTGTTGCCGTCGAACGCAACGAACTGTCCGACGCGCGGCTCCCCGCCGATTTTATTATACAGCCAGCCGCCGAGCGTGCTGACATTTTCGTCCTCGATCTTGATCCCGAGCTCATCGTCGAGCTCCTCCAGCAGCATCCGAGCGTCGATCGAATATATCCGCTCCGATTGCTTTTCGATCGGCGGGCGCTCCTCGTCAAACTCGTCTTGGATTTCGCCGACGATCTCCTCTATGATGTCCTCGATCGTCACCATGCCCGCTGTCCCGCCGTACTCGTCGACCACGATCGCCAGTTGCGATTTTTCCTTTTGCATCGTTTTCAACAGCACGCTCACGTCCATGCTCTCGGGCACCATCAGCACCTTGCGCGCGAGACCCTTGAGGTCGACCTTGCGCCCTTGGATCATCTCGAGCAATATGTCTTTCACGTGCACGAAGCCGATGATGTTATCCTTGTCCTCGATGCACAGAGGGTAGCGCGTCATCTCCTCCTCGAGCATCACTTTGACATTCTCCTCGCGCGGCTTGTCGATGTACACGCACACCATGTCCGTTCGCGGCACCATGATCTCGCGCACGCTCAGCTCCGTAAAGTCGAACACGTTGTCGACGAAATTCACCTCGGTGTCGTCGACCAGCCCCTGTTTGCGACTTTCCTCCATCAGCAGCCGAATTTCCTCCGGATTGTGCGCGACTTCGCCCTCGCCGCTGATGTCCACGCCGATATGTTTCGCCACGAAGCCCGCCGTCGCGTTGAGCAACCAAACGAACGGGAACATCACCTTCCAAAAAATCAGCATCGGCAGCGAGATCGACAGCAAAATTTTTTCGGTGTTGGCGATCGCCATCGATTTCGGCGTCAATTCGCCCAAGATGATGTGGGCGGCGGTGATCAGGGTGAACGCCACCGCGAATGCAATCGTATGTCCCGTCGCCTCCGACAGCCCGAGCGAATGAATCAGCGGCGCGAGCAACTTCGCCACGAACGGTTCACCGACCCAGCCCAAGCCGAGCGACGCGAGCGTGATGCCCAATTGCGTGACGGAGAGCGCCTCGTCGAGCTCGTCAACGAGTTTCTTTGCGTATTTCGCGCGACGGCTGCCCTCTTGGATCAGCGTCTCGAGGCGCGTCGAGCGCATACGCACGCATGCAAATTCGGCGGCGACGAAAAATCCGTTCATGCCGATCAGAAATGCGACGAGCAGGAAATTACCTATTACTTCAGCGGTGTCCATCGATGTCATCCTTTCCGGTGTTGCAAACCGCTTCGACGTGGGCACGCAGCCGCTCAATGCCGCGCGCAATATTTTGATCGGTCGGGAGCGCGGAGATAATTTTTTCGATATAGCCGCGCTCGACAATTTTCTGCATCGTCCACGCAAAATTGATGTCGTAAATCCACATCAGGCGGACGATTTTGCGGTCGCCGTTGGTTCTGATCTGCCGATAATCGGCCTGATTGCCGGCGATGAAATTCTCGACGAAGTCGGGGCTGATGTCGGCGCGCTCCTTACCCTTGATAAAGCGCGGCATCTTATGAGCGTTTTCTTGAGCGAGAAAGGGCTCGAGCACGCGGTAGATGTCGAGCTTGTCGGCGTCGCGAATGATCTTTGCGAAGAGAATTTTTCGTTGGTCGTCGGTTGGCGCGATATTTTTTTTGTTGTGCTGACCGATCGCGAAGTGAATGATCTCGTTGTCGGCGCTCGAGAGCCGCTCGAAAAAATTCAGCTCGTCGATGACCGTCAAGGCAAGGTCGGCGTGATCCTCCGAATCGGCATCGTTGAAAGTTTTATAGATCGAATACTGACGGAAGCGCCCGACATCATGAAACAACCCGATGCTCTCGGCAAGCTCAACGTCGTGCTCGTCAAGGCGGAGCCAACGCGCCAGCTCGACACAATTGGCGGTGACGTAGCCGGTGTGCTTCTCTTTGATGTCGATGCCCTGCTGCACCTCGGCGTCGTCGCTGTAAAAAGTCTTTATGTAATCGTTCATCCAACGATGCATCTCATTCAACAAACCTCTCAACGTCGCTCAATCCTTCCGATAATCGAAAAGGACTACTCGGCGGAGCAGTCCTTGAAATCTCTTAAGTTGGTGACGCCAGCGGGATTTGAACCCACGAACCCGCCGTGAAAGGGCGGTGTCTTAACCACTTGACGATGGCGCCGAAGTTTTTCAACGGTCGAAATGATATCACACAATGGGCGACGCTGTCAACCGTCAAAAAAATTTTTATCCCGCTCAGAATAAGCCGGTGATGATCCCGTCGGCTGTGATGTCCATATTCTCCGCCGCCGGCTTTTTCGGCAGTCCCGGCATGGTCAGGATCGAGCCGAGCAGCGCCACGATGAATCCCGCGCCCGCCGAAATTTTTAATTCGCGCACCGTCACTTTGAATCCGCGCGGACGCCCGATCTTCGACGCGTCATCCGTCAACGAATACTGCGTCTTGGCGATGCACACCGGCAGTCTCGAATAGCCGAGCCGATCGATTTCGTCCAACTGCTTTTGAGCGGCGGCGGTGAACTCGACTCCGTCCGCACCGTAAATTTTTGTCGCGATCGCATTGATCTTGTCGGCGATGCTCATCTCGTCGTCGTAGGTGAAGCGGAAATTCGACGGCTGATTACACGCCTCCTCGACCGCCTCCGCGAGCTCGATCCCGCCCGCGCCTCCTTCGGCGAATACCGTCGAGACCGCCACGCGCGCGCCAAGTTCTTCGCATTTGCGCTTGACGAACGTCAGCTCCGAATTCGTATCGGTCGGGAAGGCGTTGATCGCCACGACCGCCGGCAAGCCGAAGCCCTTTATATTTTCGATGTGCTTTTCGAGATTTTCAAAGCCGCGCTCGAGCGCCGACATATTTTCCGCCGTCAAATCATTTTTCGGCACACCGCCGTGAAGTTTCAACGCGCGAACGGTGGCGACGATCACGACCGCGTTCGGTCGCAAGCCCGACAGTCGGCATTTGATGTCGATGAATTTCTCCGCCCCGAGATCGGCGCCGAAGCCTGCCTCCGTAACGACAACGTCGGCGAGCTTGAGCGCATACTTCGTGGCTTGGACGGAGTTGCAGCCGTGAGCAATGTTGGCGAAAGGACCGCCGTGAATGATAGCGGGCGTGCCCTCGAGCGTTTGAACGAGATTGGGCTTGATCGCATCCTTGAAAAGCAACGTCAAAGCGCCGGTTACGTTGAGGTCGTCGGCGGTAATCGCGCGCCCGTCGGCGGTGTAAGCGACGATGATCTTGCCGAGCCGCGCCTTGAGATCGTCAATGCCGTCGGCAAGACAGAGGATCGCCATCATCTCACTGGCAACGGTAATGTCAAAGCCCGACTCGCGCGGGACGCCGTGGGCTTTGCCTCCGAGCCCGACGATCACATTGCGGAGCGCGCGGTCGTTCAGGTCGAGCACGCGTTTCCAAACGACGCGGCGGACGTCGATGCCGAGTGCGTTACCGTGATGAATGTGGTTGTCGAGGACGGCGGCGAGCAGATTATGAGCGGTGGTGACGGCGTGGAAGTCGCCGGTGAAGTGCAGATTGATATCCTCCATCGGCACGACCTGAGCGTAGCCTCCGCCGGCGGCGCCGCCCTTGATCCCGAAGCACGGACCGAGGGACGGTTCGCGGAGCGCGACGACGGTTTTTCGACCGCGACGGCTGAACGCGTCGGCGAGCCCGATTGAGTTGGTGGTTTTGCCTTCGCCGGCAGCGGTGGGGTTGATGGCGGTAACGAGAATCAGCTTGCCGTTGGGGCGGGCGGAAAATTTCTTCCACACCTCGGGCGTGAGCTTCGCCTTAAATTTGCCGTAGAGTTCAATGTCGTCGGCGTCGATGCCGAGCTTTGCGGCGATTTCGCCGATTGGTTTAAGCACAGCCTCCTGCGCAATCTCAACGTCAGTCTTCAATGTGATCCTCCTCTAAAACATTTTCTCCCGTCCGAGTGTGCGTGGGCTAATGGGGCGCCAGCCCTTACGGAGCGGTGCCCAACCGGCGTCGGCAGCGCCTCTATTTGAAAGAATTTTTTTCGTGGGCGGGTGGACGGGATCGAAAAAAAATTTTTCCCTTCGCCCCCGAATCCTGCCGCACTCAAATCGCTGACGGACAAACTTTAGCCAGCGGACATTCATTGCACAGCGGCTTGCGCGCCCGACATAATTTCCGCCCATGCCATATCAGCCAGTGATGCGCCTCCGACCACTTCTCCTTCGGAATCGCTCGCTGCAACCCGAGCTCCACCTCCAACGGCGTCGACCCCGCCGCCAACTTCAATCGATTGGCGATCCGAAATACATGCGTGTCCACCGCGATCGCCGGCGCCGCAAACGCCACGCTCGTCACCACATTCGCCGTCTTGCGACCCACGCCCGGCAATTTTATCAGCTCCTCGAACGCCGACGGAACCTCCCCGTTGAACTCGTCGACCAACTTTCGGCACGCACCCAATATGTGTTTCGCCTTCGATCGATAGAAGCCGCACGGTCGTATCAATTCCTCCAACCGCTCTCGACCCAATCCGAGTATCGCCGCAGGCGTGTTCGCCTCCGAAAATAATTTCGGCGTCACCAAATTTACCTGCCGATCCGTGCATTGCGCCGACAGGATCACCGCGATCAATAACTCGAACGGCGAACCGAATTTCAACTCCGGTCGCGCCCCGCCGTATGTCGCCTCCAAAATCCTCAACTGCTCCGCGCTACGAGCTGAATCGTAAGTCATTTTGATCCTCATGCTCCTCCGTCACAGAAAAATTCATCGGCGTCGATGTCGGCTCGTCTATAAATTCGTCCGCGTCCGGCTGCAACGGGATCAACACCATTATCGTCGTCCCCTTGCCCAGTTCGCTTTCGAGCTCGATTGTTATGTCGTGCTGCTCCGCTATCCACGACGCGATCGACAAGCCCAGCCCCGTCCCGCTGATCTCCCGTTTCGAGTGCGAAGTGTCCACGCGGAAAAATCGATCGAATACCTTCTTCTGATTCTCCGGCGCAATCCCGATGCCGTTGTCCGCCACGCTCAGCCTGATCTTGTCGACCAGCCGCACCGACTCCACCGTGATGCGCCCGCCCTTCGGCGTGTATTTGATCGCGTTGTCGAGGAATATCCGAAGCATCTGCTTGATCGTGACCTTATCGGCGAAAATCGTCCCGCTGTCGTTTTTGAGCAGCTCGAGCGTGTGATCCCGCGTGACCAGCTTGAGCGAATGAACCACGTCGGCGACGAGCTTCGACAGCTCCAACATCTGCGGCTTGAGCGGCTGCCGACGCTGATCCGCCCGCGCCAAAAACAACAGCTGCTCTATCAACTGCTGCATATTCTCCGACTCCGAGCGGATCGCCTCGATGCCCTCATTCAAAATTTCGGGATCGCGCGAGCCCCAGCGCGCCAACAAATCCGAATAGCCTCTGATGACTGTTGCCGGCGTCCGCAACTCGTGCGACGCGTCCGATACAAACCGCTGCTGTTGGACGATGCCCGCCTGCAACCGATCGAGCATGCCGTTGAAGGTTTTCGCCAGCTCCGTCAACTCGTCCTCGACCGGCGCCACCTCCAGCCGCCGTCCCATGTTCTCGATCGCAATCTCATGCGCCGTCCGCGTCATTTCGCTGATCGGTCTCAAAATCCGTTGGCTGACCGCATAGCCCGATGCCGCCGCCACTATCAATCCGGCGAAGGCGATCGCCAATAAGATACTCCTCAGTCGGTCGAAGAAGATCGCGTCGGCGATGATCGTCCGATAAAAATACAGCCGCATCGACGTGCTGCGATACGTAAATTTCATCTGCGCGCAATAGATTATCGAGTGGTTGAAGTCCGCGACATCCATCGAGCTGTTGCTCCAAATCGGCGGGTTGCTCATCTTGACGGCATCGATCTCGCCGATCGTCGGATAACGCGGGTCTGTGTCGAAAAAAATCTCGCCGTTGTCGGCAACCGCGCGCAACACCACGCCCGGCGTCAACGGGTCTCGAATCGAATTGACATCGATATCGCGGTTATGCTCGATCTGTTCGAGGAGCTCGCGAATATTTTTCATGCTCTCATTGAGCGCCCTCTCGGCCTGATAATACATCCCGTAGCTCATCGCGCCCCAGGCAAAAAAATTGGTCGCGAAAATCAACACCGCGAACGCCGCGACGTACGTGAGCATAATTTTTGTGGAGATTCTCGAGTTGTGCAGCCCTTGAAAAATCTTGTCGATGATGCTCATCACATTTCTCCCCGCAAAACTTTTTCCAACGCCAATTCTTTTATCGATATCATAACACATTTTATCAACGGGCGGGCGAAAATTTTTTTGTGGCACGCCCGATCGATTTATGTTATATTGAGCCGACAATTGAACATCGGAGGGCTTAACGTGACACAGTTTGACAGGCGAAACATCAGCATGGTGATGGACTTCTACGAGATGACGATGGCCAACGGCTATTTCGAGTGCGGCGACACCAATCAGCGCGTTGCCTTCGACGTGTTTTATCGGCGCAATCCCGACGGCGGCGGCTTTGCGATTTTCGCCGGTCTCGAGCAGATCATCGACTACGTTGAGAACATGAATTTCTCGGCGGACGACGTGGATTATTTTCGAACGCAAAATCTTTTCGGCGATGCTTTTCTCGATTACCTTCGGACGTTTCACTTCCACGGCGACATTTATTCCTTCCCCGAGGGCACGATTATGTATCCGAACGAGCCGTTCATGACGATCGTGGCGGATTTGATCGACGCTCAACTGATCGAGACGGCGATCCTCTCGCAAGTCAATCACCAATCGTTGATCGCGACGAAGGCGCGGCGGATCGTGCGCGCGGCGGAAGGTCGAGTCGTCTCCGATTTCGGCGCGCGGCGGGCGCATAACATGGACGCGGCGACTTACGGAGCGCGGGCGGCATTTATCGGCGGCGTCAACGGGACGGCTACTGTGTCGGCGGGTAAGATGTTCGATATCCCCGTCAACGGCACGATGGCGCACAGTTGGGTGATGTTCTTCGGCGACGAGTTCGAGGCGTTCAAAAAATACGCCGAGATTTATCCGAACTCGACCACATTACTGGTCGACACGTATGACGTGATCAACTCGGGCATCCCGAACGCGATTAGAGTGGCTCGTGAGGTGCTCGAGCCGATGGGCAAGCGGCTCCGCGGGATTCGGATCGACTCGGGCGACTTGGCGTATCTGTCAAAAAAAATTCGGCGCATGCTCGACGACGCGGGGCTCAACGATTGCAAGATCGTGGTATCGAACAGTCTCGACGAGTTCACGATCACATCGCTGTTGAGCCAGGGCGCGGCGATTGACAGTTTCGGCGTGGGCGAGCGGCTGATCACGGCGAAGTCGGAGCCGGTGTTCGGGGCGGTGTATAAGATCGTGGCGGTGGGCGAGGGCGATCACTTCACGCCGCGCATCAAAATTTCGGAGAATGTCGAGAAGATCACCAATCCGGGGCTGAAGGACATTTATCGGGTGTACAATCCCGACGGTCAAGCGGTGGCGGATTTGATAGCGCTCAACGGGGAGGATGTTGATATGAGCAAGCCCTTCCGTTACGTCGATCCGATCAAGCCGTGGAAGAATCGATCGTTTGTGGGCTGCACGGCGAAGAATTTGCGGCGACTCTACGTCAAAGACGGGCGGCGGGTCGAGCAGCTGCCGAAGCTCAACGAGATCAAGGATTACGTGCGGGATCAGCTTGAGCACGAGATTTGGCAGGAGGAGCAGCGCTTTGAAAATCCGCATCGTCATTATTTGGATATGACGCCGGACTACTACGAAATGAAAATGAGCCTCCTCTACGAGGCTCGTAAACAACACTGAAGGGATAATTAGGAATCAGGAATTAGGAGGGGTCGAAGTGATCTCAGGCAAAACTCAAAACTTGGCGATCATCGGTTATCCGATCGAGCACACTCTGTCGCCGGTGATGCAAGCGGCAGCACTCAAAGAGGCGGGACTCGATTATTCGTACATCGCCTTATCCGTGCCGCCCGGACGACTCGTGCCCGCACTCGACGGGCTCCGCGCGCTCTACTTTCGCGGTTGGAACGTCACCATTCCTCATAAATCGACGATCATTCAGCTGCTCGACTCGATCGATCCCGACGCAAAACTCATCGGCGCCGTCAACACCGTCGTCAACGACGGCGGCTGCCTGACCGGCTACAACACCGACTGCTACGGCTTTCATATGTCGCTCGTCAACGCCGGCTTCAACATCAAAGAGTGCCGCGCGGTGATCCTCGGCGCCGGCGGCGCGGCTCGAGCGGTGGTTTGGGCGCTGTGCAAGCGGCGCGCCTCAGACATCACCATCGGCGCTCGCAATCCCAAAAAGGCGGCGGTGCTCGCGGAGGATTTTGCCCACTTCGCTCACATCGACGTGTTTGATTGGCACTCCGACGACTTCAATAAAAAACTCGCCGACGCCGATATTTTGATCAACACCACGCCGCTCGGCATGAGCCCGCTCATCGATGCCATGCCTCCGATCGATCTCGCGTTGCTCAAGAAAGGCGCGCTCGTTTGCGACATCGTCTACAATCCGGCGAAAACAAAACTCTTGCTCCGCGCGGAGGAGCTCGGCTATAAAACGCTCAACGGCGAATCGATGTTGGCTTATCAGGGCGTGGAATCGTTCCGCCTGTTCACCGGCGTCGAGACCGAAGCGAAAATTATGATCGACACCGTCCGCAAATACTTCGTCGGATGAATGCCACAATCGATCGGCTCAGCCGACAAATTTTGCACAGCCTTCGACAATCCGCGCGGCTCAACCTTGCCGACTCGCCTATCGTGCAGCTGATCGATCTGATCTTGCATCACGCGGTCGAGAATCGCGCGACCGACATTCACATCGAGCCGCAAAAGGATTGCCTGCGCATACGTTATCGGCTCGACGGCATGTTGACGGAGTTGCATCGACCGCTTGATCCCGCGTTGATCTCGACGGTTGTTTCGCGCGTCAAAATCATGTCGGCGATGGACACCACCAAGTCTCACGTGCCGCTCGACGGGCGCATCGATTTCCTTCACAACGGGCGCAAGATCGATATGCGCTCGGCGTCGATGCCGACCGCTTACGGCGAAACGCTCGTCATTCGACTGATGGATGTCGACGAGAACTTGCAATCGATCGCGGAGCTCGGGATGAGCGCGCGGACGGAGGAAATTTTTCGGCGGCTGATCAACGCACCTTCAGGCATGTTCGTCGTCACAGGTCCGATGAACTCCGGCAAGTCGACTTCGCTCTACGCGGCGCTGCGGGAGCTCAACCGTCAAGAGCGCAACATCATGACGCTCGAGGATCCGATTGAGCAGCTGATCGACGGGATCAATCAAACGGATTTGAGCGGGGCGGGCGAATTTAATTTTGCGGACGGGCTACGGTCGATGATGCGAATGGATTGCAACGTGATAATGGTCGGCGAGGCGCGCGACTCCGAAACGGCGAAAACGGCGGTCCGCGCGGCGCTGACAGGGCATTTGATCTTGACGACGCTCCACGCCAAGGACACGTGCAGCGCGCTGTTTCGACTGTTGGAGATGGGCATCGAGCCGTATTTGTTGTCGGCGACGCTGACGGGCGTGATGTCGCAACGGCTGGTGCGTCGAGTGTGCACGGCTTGTCGAGGGACGGGTTGCGAACGGTGTCGCGGGACGGGCTATCGGGGGCGGCTGGCACTGCATGAGATTTTGCCGATCGACGATCGAATGCGGAGCATGATCCTCAACTTCTCGTCGATCGATGAGATCAGGCGGGCGGCGCTCGAAAGCGGGCTGGTGACGTTGCTCGATGACGGCAATAAAAAAGTCGCCGAAGGCTTGACGACCTCCGACGAACTTCGCCGCGTAATTTCCTTTTAAAAATTTCTCCCACCCACCCGCCCATTGTGGTCTGCCGTCCCCGCTAAGACTGCCGGCGGTTAATGTTGGGCGCCGAAGCGGGTGGACGCCGCTCACGCAATCGAGCGCCAACCGTTGCGTGCTGAGCAGCCGGGTTTTGTGGGCGCCGCCGACGCAGGGTGGGACCTCGGTCTTAGTTGGGCGCTGCCGATGGTGGGCGGGAGCGTCGGCGGCGCCCTAATATATAATCCTTCAAAGGGTGGGCAAAAAAATTAAATTCGGAGCCCCGCAAAAAATTCTTGCACGCGCAGATCGGGAAGCCGCCGAAAATTTTCTGCCGTGTCGATCGCTATCAGCTCCCCTTGATATACCATCGCGATCCGATTCGCGATTCGACACGCGCTCGCCATATCATGTGTTACGACGACGCTCGTCACTCCCAGCGCCCGTTGCGTTGAGATGATCAGCTCGTCGATTTTTGTTGTCGTGATCGGATCAAGCCCGCTCGACGGCTCATCATAAAATATGATCTCCGGTCCGAATGCGATCGCCCGCGCCAGACTCACGCGCTTTTTCATGCCGCCGCTCAACTCGTTGGGCATCAAATGCTCCACGCCCTCAAGCCCCACCTGCTTCAGTTTTTCTTTGACGATCTCCGCGATCCGCTCCTTCGGATAATCCGTGTGCTCGACCAGCCCGAACGCTACGTTGTCGCCCACCGTCATCGAATCGAACAGCGCGCTGTATTGAAACACCATGCCCATTCGCAATCGGACGTGCCGCAACTCATCCTCCGACATCCGCGAAATTTCGTCGTCGCCAATCCAAATCTCGCCCTCCGTCGGTTGGATCAAGCCGATCATCAATCGAAGGAGCGTCGATTTGCCCGAGCCCGACCCGCCGATTATTGCCAGCGTCTCGCCGTCGGCAATCTCGAGGTTGATATCCTTGAGCGCCGCCTTCGCGCCGAAATACTTGCTTACGTTTTTGATTTTAATCATGAAACCACCGTCAACCGCCGTAAACGAAGAACGTCAAAACCGCGTTGAGAATGAAAATCGCGATGATCGACGCGACCACCGTCTTGGTCGTCGCCTTGCCGACGCCCTCGGCGCCCTCGGGACAATTCAGCCCGTAATAGCAGCCGAGCACGGCAATCACATTGCCGAAGAAAATCGCCTTGATCAGCCCGCCGGTGAAGTCGTGCGTGGTGACGAACACATCAATCGAGTGCATGAAAAGATACGAGCTGATGCCGGAGTAATAAACGGCGATGATCCAGCCGCCGAACACGCCGATCAAATCGCCGAAAACCGTCAAGAGCGGCACGACGATCATGCACGCCAGCATCCGCGGGACGATGAGGTAATCGACGGGGCTGACCGCCATGACGCGGAGCGCATCGATCTGCTCGGTGACTTTCATCGTGGAGATTTCGGCGGTGATCGCCGCGCCGACTCGTCCCGCGCAGACGACTCCGACCAGCACAGGTCCGAGCTCACGACCGATGGCAATCGAGACGATCCCTCCGACGGTCGATTGCGCGCCGAATCGGATCAATTCGTGGGCTGTCTGCAGCGTGAAGACGACTCCCGTGAACAGCAGCGTCAGCGAAACGATCATCAGCGAGTCGACGCCGAGATGCGACATTTGAGCGATGATGTGACGCATGCGCGGCTTATGACGGAGCTGTTTCATGGTGTCGACGTAGAGCAGCACGAGCGTGCCGAACTCTTCAAACCGTCGAATGACGAACGCGCCAACCGCCGTCAAAAATTTAATCAACATCAGGGCAGTTCGTCGAGATTTTTGAACTGCTCGGGGTAAAGCTCCGGCAGATGCGGCTTATATTTGGAGTAATCGAGGATGGTGAAGCCGATGATCTCCTCGGTGTCGTCGTCGCGCAACACGTACAGCTCGGGATAAGCCTTTTCATATTCCTCGTCGCCGTAATAATGTACGCGGTCGCTGTAAAAAACACTCAACATATCGTGACGCTCATCGTAATTAAAAATCGGTTTGTCATACCACTTGCGCGTCATAAATCATTCCTCCCTCAGGCACGAGCTCATTTATATTGCGCTTCAAAATCCAAGTAACGACTTCATTTTTGTCGTCGACAACAATCGTGAGGGTCTTGATCTTCACGCCTGTCTCATCGGGCACGTCGACCAAATCGAGATATTTGCGTCGTCCGCTGTTGCGTTGATCTTTAATAATGAATCTGGGAGCGACAATACTTTTCATTGCTTGCCTCTCGACCACGGCACGATTGGTCTTGACGGGCGGGAAAAATTTTTTCAGACGATGCCCTGTCGCAACAGATCGGTCAGATGAACGATGCCCACGACCTCTCGATCGCCGTCCACCACCGGCAACACCGTCACGGGGCGCGGCTTGTGTTTCTCCATCACCGACAGCGCCGCCGCCGCCAACTTGTCGGAGCTGATCGTCAACGGCTTGGCGAACATGATCGACTCGACCGGCGCGTCCAAAAATCTCGTGTCCTTGCCGATCGCTCGACGAATGATCCCGTCGGTGATCAGCCCGACGAATTTTTGATCGCCGTCGATGATCGACACCGCGCCGAGTCCCTTCTCCGTCATAATGAAGAGTGCATCCTTGATCGTCTTGCCGACCTCGATGATCGGATTTTCGTCGCCGACGTGCATCACGTCCCCGACCGTCAAAAGCAATTTCCGTCCGAGCGCCCCGCCCGGGTGGAACATCGCAAAATCCTGCGACGTAAATTTTCGCAACTCCATCAGCACCATCGCCAACGCATCGCCCATCGCCAAGGTTGCCGTCGTCGAAGCTGTCGGCGCCAAACCCAAAGGACACGCCTCCCGCTCCACGCCGATATCGATGAAGCAATCGCAATTTCTTCCGAGCGTCGACTCGCGCCGCCCGCTCATCGCTATAATCGACGCGCCGATCCGACGGATCACCGGCAGAATGTTGACGATCTCCGACGACTCGCCGCTGTTTGATATCACGATCACCACATCGTTCTCGGTGATCATTCCCAAGTCGCCGTGATACGCCTCGCCCGGGTGCATGAATAATGCCGGCGTCCCCGTCGAAGCAAAAGTCGCCGCGATTTTTCGTCCGACGTGCCCGCTCTTGCCCATGCCCGTCACGACCACACGCGCGGGGCAATCCATAATCATCTTGACCGCCTTCTCAAATTCGCCGTCGATGCGCGGGATCAATTTTTCGATCGCATCCGCCTCGATCTTCAAGGTCTCGATTGCTTTTTCTTTAATCAAGTTCAAAACTCCTTTGCGACGTTATAAATCGCCAAAACTTTTTTGAGCAATGGCTCGAGCGCGTCAAGCGGGATCATATTCGCGCCGTCCGAGAGCGCCTCCGACGGATTGTCGTGCACCTCGAGAAATAAGCCGTCGATGCCGACCGCCGCCGCCGCTCGACACAAATACTCCACAAACTCCCGTTGCCCGCTCGAGATCGAGCCGCCCCCGCCCGGCAGTTGCACCGAGTGAGTCCCGTCGAATACCAGCGGATAACCGAATGAGCGCATCACCGGCAGCCCGCGCATGTCGACGACCAGATTGTTATATCCGAACGAGGCGCCGCGCTCTGTGAGCATGATCTTTCGAGTGCCGAACGCCTCAAGTTTTTCGACGACGTTTTTCATGTCGAGCGGCGAGAGGAACTGTCCTTTTTTGACGTTGACGACCGCGCCCGTCTCTGCCGCCGCTTTCAACAGATCGGTCTGTCGACACAGGAACGCCGGAATTTGGATCACGTCGGCGACCCTCGACACCGGCTCCGCTTGGTACGTCTCGTGGATGTCGGTGACGATCGGGACGTCGAGCGCGGCTTTGATCGCCGACAATTGCTTGAGTCCTTCCTCCAGCCCCGGTCCGCGCGGATTTTTATACGAGCTCCGATTGGCTTTATCGAACGACGCCTTGAAAATGTACGGGATGCCCAGCCGATCGGCGATCGCCTTGACGCGCCGCCCGATCATCAAACTGCGCTCAAGCCCCTCGAGCACGCAAGGTCCCGCCATCAAAAATAATTTCTTGCCGCCGAATTTTATATCCATCACTTCACCTCGTTATATTTTTTGTTGACGAGTTGCAAATCCTCTTCGGTGTCGACGCCGATGAATTTGTCGGCGCTGATCAAAACTTTAATCCGATGCCCGTTTTCGAGCGCGCGCAACTGCTCAAGCGACTCGGCTTGCTCGAGCGGCGTCGGCTTCATCGACGCGTATTCGAGAAGGAACTGCCGCCGATAAGCGTAAATGCCGATGTGCTTATAAACCTTCGCCCGACCGAAGTTGCGCTCGAACGGGATCGCGGAGCGCGAAAAATATAGAGCGTAGCCGGCGCGATCGGTCACTACCTTGACGTTATTGGGATTATCGATCTCGTTTCGCTCGGTCAGCTCGACGGCGATCGTCGCCATGCTCAAGCGCTCGTCATTGTCGAAGGCGGCAATCAATCGATCGATGAGCTCGGGATTGATGAGCGGCTCGTCGCCTTGAACGTTAACGATGAGATCGGCGTCGGGAAATGATTGCGCCGCTTCCGCCAATCGATCGGTGCCGGTGGAATGATCCGCGCGGGTCATCAACGCTTGACCGCCGTGAACGCTGACAGCATCAAAAATTCTCTGATCGTCGGTTGCGACGACCGTCGATGAAACTCGCGAAGCTTGAGTCGCTCGATCGTAGACGCGACAGATCATCGGGATGCCCGCGATCAAGCGAAGCGGTTTACCCGGCAGGCGCGTCGAAGCGTATCGCGCGGGGATAATGCAGATTGCCTTCAAAGTTTTTGCCTCCGATCCTAAAATTTGATCCCGCCCTGTTGTGGCTTGCCGGCAGTGTTTAATGGGGCGCCGCCGACGCTCCCACCCCCCAAGTGCGGCGCCCAACGGAGATCGTTGCCCCACCCTGCGTCGGCGGCGCCCCTCTCATCTACCGCGCGAAGCCGCGTCGTCTTTCGCCCTTCGAACGCGACGCCCAACAAAGACCGTTGCCCCACCCTGCGTCGGCGGCGCCTTTGACCGTTGGCGCCCTTTATTGAAAAATTTTTTTCAAGGGTGGGTGGGCGGGATGAAAAAAATTTTTTCCAATCCCCGAAACTTACGGACGGGCTCCCAATTTCGCCTCGAGCTGCCGCTTGAGCTCCCGCTGAAATTCTTCGGCGCCCTGTTGAAATTTCACCTCGACGCAGATCACGTAGATCGGGATGCTCCAATTCGCCTTCGCCACCTCCGGCGGGATTTTCACCGCGTCCTTCTCCGTCACCACGATCGACTCCGCGCCTTGCGCCTCCGCCTGGTGCAGGACATCTTCCATCTCCTTCACCGTGTAATCGTGATGGTCCGGATATCGCAGGCTCTCGATGATCTCCGCCCCCAAATCCTTCAGCGTCCGCTCGAATGACGCCGGATTGCCGATCGCCGACACCGCCATGATCCGCTTGCCATTGATCCGATCGACGCTCACGCCCTCGCTTGCTAAATTGACGTACCAATCCGCCAATGGGATAAAACACCGCGGCTGATGAATGCTCTCGACGATCTGAGCGTCCTTATTATATTTATGAACCGTCTCGCGAATGTACGCGCACGAGCCCGCCTCCGCCTGGTCGACCTTCGTCATCAGGCACACGTTCGCTCGACTGATGTGCGACATCGACTCCCGCAAAGTTCCGCGCGGAAGCAGATAGCCGTTGCCGAATACGTTCACCGCATCCACCAACAGAATATCAATGTCGCGTTTCAACTGCCAATGCTGATAGCCGTCGTCGAGTATCGCGACCTCCGCGCCGAAGTGCTCGATCGCATATTGCCCCGTCACCGCCCGTTGCGCGCCGATCAACACCGGCACATTCGGCAGATGCTTGGCAAGCATATACGCCTCGTCGCCCGCTTCCGCCGCGTCCATATGCAAATTTTTTCCGTCCGAAACAATCCCGACCTCGCCATGCCACTTCGCTCGATAGCCGCGGTTGAGGATCACCACACGATAGCCCATGTCTCGAATATCGCGCGCCAACCGTTGAGCCGTCGGAGTCTTGCCCGTCCCGCCGACCGTGATGTTGCCCAGACTGATCACGAAACAGCTCAGCTCCTGTCGACTCGACAACCCCAACTTGAATCCCAACAGCCGAATGTTGATCAGCTGCTCGTAAATCAGCGAGAACAAATACAGCACCGCCATAACCAAATGCATCGTCACGCCGTGCGTCTCTTTGTTGTTCACCATGTGGATGAAATACGTCTGCAGATTTTCTACCTTCTCGGTCGTGTGCACGTGCTTGGCATTTTCCTGCGCCTCGTATTCGGTCAGCATCTGCCGAAGCAGGATCGCCGATTTCCTCGACGCGCCGCGATTTTCTTTGACGATCGCAATCGTTTCCTTCTCGAGCCGATGTCGCTCCGCCGGATCGTCGAACAGAATCGCCGCCCGCTCCGTCAATTCCTTCGGACTGTTGACAGTGATGCAGGCGTCGCGATTTTTGAACAGCGCGTGAGTGTCTTTGAAATTCTCCATGTGATAGCCGACGATGATCGCCTTGCCATGCGCCGCCGGCTCGAGAATGTTGTGCCCGCCGTGCGTGACAAGGCTGCCGCCCACATAGATCACGTCGCCGATCGAATAAACTTTGCCCAACTCGCCGATCGTGTCGAGCACTATAATGTCCTCGCCGTTCGGCGGACGCTTTTGGAGCTCCGTCCGCGTCGCAACCGTGAAGCCCGCCTTCTTGCAGATGTGGACGACCTCCATCGTCCTGAGCAGCTCGCGCGGAGCGATCACCAACCGCGCGCGCGGATGAGTTTCTCTGATGCGCTTGAAAGCGTTGATCACGTAAGTCTCCTCGCGTCGATGAGAACTGCCCGCCAACAAAATCCCGTCGGCGTCCGTCAAGCCCATGTCGGCAAGAATTTTCGCCTTCTCGTCGGCGGTGACGTCGGTGTAAGTCTGATCGAATTTGGTATTGCCCGTGATGATCACCAGATCGTCCGGCGCGCCGAGCTGTTTGATGTAATCGGCGTCGATGGGCGACTGCATTGCGAACAGCTTGACCGTCCGAATCATATTCGTCAGGATCGAGAAGAGATATTTGTAGAGCTTGACGCTTTTATCGGAAATGCGCCCGTTGACCATCATCACGGGGATGCGCAACTCGCGCGCCGCCTTGAGGAAGTTTGGCCACAGCTCCGTCTCGACATTCAAAAAGACGCGCGGGTGAATGCGGCGTATGACGTGCGCGGCGACAAACGGCAGGTCGAGCGGAAAATAGATAATCGAGTCGGCGTCCTTGATGATGCGATGAGCCATCTCGTAACCGCTCGTGGTCACCACCGATACCAAAATCGGCGACTTCGGAAATTCTCGACGGAACTCCTTTATCAACGGGCTGGTCGCGACGATCTCGCCGACGGAAGCGGCGTGCACCCAAATGCAATTTTTCTTCGCCACCGGCTCGAGCGCGGCATCGGGGATCATGCCGAGGCTTTGCTTTATTCGCTCGACGAAGCCCTTCTCTCTAATCGCGCGGATCATGAACATCGGGATGATGAAGATCACGACGATGATCGCCGCGATGTTGTAGAGTAATTGCATCAGCTCACCTCAAAAAATTTTCTCGTGCCATTGTATAGTTTATGAAGAAAAAATGCAACTGCTTTTGACGATCGCCGTAAACTGTGATAAACTTTCGTTCGACGCATCGATTGGTGCAAAGGAGGTGATACGATGAATGCGGAAGCAAAGGTCGGGGCGTTTACGATTGGCGGACTTATGATGCTGTGCGCGACGACGTTTTCGCTCGGCAATTTTAATTTCGGCTCCGACGAAAATTACACTCTCTACGCCGGCTTCAAACAGGTGATCGGTCTTGAGCCGCAGGCGGCGGTGATGCTCTCGGGCGTGCCGATCGGCAAGGTGACGGAGATCAAAAACGACGGCGGGGGCGTGACGGTGACGATGGAGATCGATGACAAGGCACAAATCCCCGCCAATCCGATCGTGACGGTGGCCAGCTCGGGCGTGATGGGTGAGAAGTTCATCAACATTTTGCCGCAAAAGAGCGGCGGCGCTCCGCTCAAGAACGGCGATTATCTTTACGGCTCGGACGAGGCGGGCATGGATTCTATGTTCGAGGGCATGAACAAGGTGCTCGAGAAAGTTGATATGCTGGTCGCGTCGATGAATCAAATCATCGGTGATCCGCGCTTTCAACAATCCGTGGTCGACATGAGCGAGAACATGAAAAATGCTTCCGAGCACATGAACGGGCTGATGGACACGCTCGATCGGATGGCGGCGGTCAACGAGGGCAACGTCAATCAGATGGCGCAGCAGCTCAACTCGGCGCTGGGCTCGTTGGAGGCGACGATGCAAACGGTGGAGCATATGGCGACGAGCATGGATAATTTGGTGAGCGATCCTCAAGCGGCGGCGGATTTGAAGAGCACGCTGTCAAATATATCGGCGGCGAGCGGCAACATCGCGCATATGGCGGAGAATATGGACAGCGTGATGGGCGATCGCGAGACGGCGGAGAATATGAAGGCGACGATCCGCAACGCGAAGAATTTGACGGAGCGCGCGGATAAGATGCTCGGGAAGGTTAGCGGCGCGGTCGATGAGGCGTCGTCGATCGAGGTAACGCCTTCGGTGGATGTGAAGTACTCGGGCGCGGCGGACGATTGGAACACGGATTTCAACGTCGATGTGGCGAAGGACGATGTGAGCTTGGTGCTGGGCGTTGAGGATATCGGCGACGGCGACCACGTCAACGCGCAGGTCGGCAAGCATTTCAAAGACTTGAGCGCGCGGGCGGGAATAATCGCCGGCAAGCCGGGCATCGGGCTCGATTATAATATCGGCAGTCGGTTGCGCGTGACGGCGGAGGCGTATGATCCCAATGACGAGACAATCCGATTGAAGTCTCAATATAAGATTGCGGACTCGACGTATCTTTTGGGGGAGTGGCACGACGTGAATGACTCGGATAAGCGCGCCGCCTACTTCGGATTGAAGCGCGAATTCTAATCTCACCCGCCCTTTTGCTCCGCGCGGAGCAGTCGAAGGCGCCGGTCCCCGAAGGGTGGGCGGGCGGGGAAAAAAAATAAATTGCAATGCGCCGCGATCTGCATTAAAATTAGCCGGTAACAGATTGGAGTGAGATTTCAAGTGACAGTTAAAAAGAAATTGACGAATCTGCTGCTCGCCGGTTTGCTGAGTCTCTCGCTCGCCACCGCCGACGCCGCTGAGATCGTCGACATAAATCTCGAAGACAGCGTCCAGCGCGCCTTCGCCAACAATCGCACCATCAAACAAGCCGCCGCCAATCGCGAATCCGCATTCTGGTCGCTCTCGCAGGCGCGTCGCCAATCCAATCCGACCGTCAGTTGGTCGTTAAGCGGCTCGTATCAAGGCGGGCGCGCGTATCGAGATAACAATTACGATTACGCGTGGAGCAATTCCGCGTCGATGTCGATGCCGCTCTATACCGGCAAGCGGCTCGAGGAAGCGCGCGAGGTCGCTCGGCTCGGGCTCAACCTTGCCGATCTCAATCTCGAAAACACGCTGCAGAGCATTCGCATGCAGGCGACATCATATTACTACGACATTCTCCACACGCGCAATATGATCGAGGTCGAGCAGGGCTCCGTCCGCACCCTGCAGGAGCATCTCGACAACGTCAACGCGCAGTTTCGAGTCGGCACCGTCGCCAAGTCCGACGTGCTCTACTCTCAAGTTCGATTGGCGAACGCGCAGCAGTCGCTCATCAGCGCTCAAAACAATTACGACAACGCCGTCGCGCGGCTGAACAATTTCATCGGGCTGCCGACCGACACGATCCTCCGCCCGCAGGAGCAGTTGGCTTATTCGAAATACGATCTCACTCTCGAAAGTTGCACGGCGTATGCGCTCGAAAATCATCCCGATTGCGCCATCGCCGATTATCAGCTCCGTCAGGCGCAGGCGAACCGTCGGGCGCTCAAATCCGGCTATCGCCCCAGCGTCAACGCCGTCGCCTCCAAAAATTTCTCCGGCAAGGAGCCTTTTCGTGACAACCTTTCGGAGTCGTGGACGGCGGGCGTTTCGATGTCATGGAACATTTTCGACGGCGGGATCACCTCTTCGGAGATAAAAGAGGCCGACGCGTCGTTGGCGAGCACCGAGGAAGCCGCCGCCGCAGTCCGTGAGACGATCCAGCTCAATGTCCAAATGGCGTTCCTCGACCTTCGCGCCGCCGAAAAAAATATCTCGACGACCGCCATTGCCGTCGAGCGCGCGCAGGAGGATTACAAGATCGCCCAAGTCCGTTACGCCGCCGGCGTCGATACAAACCTTGCCGTGATGGACGCCGAGGAGAAGTTGACCGAGGCGCGCACCAATTATTATTACGCGCTCTACAGCTATAACACCGCCAAGGCGGAACTCGATTACGCGATGGGCATCCCCGTCAGCATCGACGTGACGCGCTACGTCGCCGCCGAGCACGAGGGCAAGAGCGCCGATCAGGCGCGCGAGGAAGCCGCCATCACCGAAGAGGGCGCGATCGTTCCGGTCGCCGAGACGCCGGCTCCCGTAGTGAAAATGAGCGGGCTCGACGACGCCATGCCCTTGAACACTGAGCTCGTCGAATCCGAATGACGTTCGGTTTGAATACGGTTTCGATTGCTGATCAAAAATTTTTGATCGGTAATTTTTTTTAGTATCGAAGGGGGGCGGGCGCCATGAAAAAATTCCTCAAAATCGCCGCCGGAGTTTTTATCGGATTGATTGTGACAGTCGGCATCGTCGCCGCTTACGCTTACTCTCAACGCGAAGCGCTCTTAAACCGTGCAACCTTAGCCGCCGCTCAGATGATCTCCGAAAAGCTCGGCACGCCCGTCGAGATTGGCGCGGTGATCCTCGGCGATATCAATACCGAAGCCGATCGGCAATCCGATATCTCGATCACCGATCTGGCGATCTACGATCGGGCACATCAATTGATCGCCCGCGCGGATCGCGCCGACATCAATTTTCGACTGCTCGCGCTTTACGACGATCCCGCCACCGCCGTCGACGACATCACCTTGACGCGCGCCGAGGGCTATATCGTCAAGCGCGAAAACGGCGCGTGGAATTTCGACGACATTCAAACCTCGGGCGGCGGTCAAACCGATTTCAACGCCGATATCAGGCTCGTCGACAGCAAGCTCCGCGCGGAAGGGCTCGATGAGACGCTCGGCGCGCTCGACGCTCAAAACATCAACGCCGATCTCAAATTCGCCGGGCTCGACGACATCACCGTTAATGGCTCCGTCGCCCGGCTTTTGACCGACTACGAAACGGTTCCCGTCGATCTCCGCGCAGTCGATGCCAACGTCAAAATCAACGGCTCGAATAATTTCAAGGCGCACGTCAAGGGGCGCGCCTTCGACGAGGAGCTGATCGCCGACGTCGCCGTGCTCGGCAGTCGTAAGACATTTTATATTACCGCCGATCGCGCCGCCGTCAATAATTATCTCCCGTTCATTCCCGCCGACGTGATCCCCGAGGACATTGAGATTCTCGACGGCACCCTGTCGAATTTCAACCTCAACGTCGCCATGCAGGGCGAGGACGTCAAATTCAACGGGCGCTCGAATGTGAGCGGCGGCTCCGTCCGCGTCGAGCAGACCGTCATCGACCGCATCAACGGCGCCGCCAACTTCAACAACAAGGAAATTCTCGTCGATGCCTCGATTGCCGCCAACGACCAACTTGCCGACGTGAGCGGCTCGATTCGCATCGACAGCGAAACTCCGTACTTCGATATCAGCGCCTCCTCCGACCGCTTCCAACCGAGCGCCGTGCTTGCCGCGATCCCCATCGACAGCGTTGCCGCCTTCACCGCCAAGCTCACCGGCACAGTCGAGCGACCGCTGGTCGAGGCGGATATTGCCGTCCCGTCGATCGCCTACGAAAATATTTACGCCTCCGATATCAGCACTCATTTCAAGTACTTCGACAACGCCGTCTACCTGTCGGATTTCGCCGCCAACACCTTCGGCGGCACCGTCCGCGGCGACATCGAATATCAGGCGTCGAACTCCGCCTTCAACGCGCACGTCAAGACCTACGCGGTCGACCTTCAACGCTTCGTCGAGTACGTTCCCGCGCTCGAGGGCATCAGCGGCAGGATCACCGCCGACCTCGGCGTCAACGGCATCAGCGACGATCTCGAGCAGCTCAAAATTTACGGCTCGGCGACCGCCAACGACATTTATCTCAAGGGCATCCCGATCGATCAAATCGACGCCTCCTTCTACGCGCAGAGCGATGACATTCGCATCGACTATTTGAGCGCCGCCATGCCCAATAGCGGCTCGATCGGCATCGAGGGCACCATCACCGACGGCACCCAACTCGATCTCAATTTCTACGGCGGGCATGTCGATCTCTCCTTCATCAATGAACTTTTGCCTCCGGCGATCGTTTCGATGGCGCAACTCGCTCGACGCGACGACAGCGACTCGATCCTGCCGACCGCCTACGCTCAACCGGCGGTCGAGATGATCAGCGGCTTATCCGATTTCAAGGGCACGATCAAGGGCGCGGTCGAAAATCCCGCCGTCGATCTCAAGTTTACCGCCATCGACAACTCCGCCCGCGAAGGCAATCATTTCAAGGGGCTGCTGCTCAATCAGCCCTTCGACTCTGTCAAATTCTCCGCCAACGGTTCGCTCGATCAAGTCAGCGTCAACGACTTCGCGCTCACCAAGGACGGCAAGGATCACTGGCTCGTCAAGGGCACCGTGGGCTTGACCGGCGCGCAGACGCTCGACCTGCAGGTCGACACCGCGGGCGCCCGCGCGGAGGATATCATAAATCTCATCGCGCCCGACCAGGCGCTGACCGGCAACGTCGATAATATAATAA
>CAMKFB010000006.1 GCA_946411735.1 uncultured Selenomonadales bacterium | reverse complement strand
GGGCGGGTGGGATAAATTATGCATTTTGCGCTTGATACAAGCGATAATAGGCGCCGTTGCGCTTCAACAGTTCTTCGTGCGAGCCGGCTTCGATGATGCGACCCTTCTCGATCACGACGATCGCGTCGCAATCTCTGACCGTCGACAGTCGGTGCGCGATCATCAACATCGTCCGCCCTTTCGAGATCGGCTCGATGTTGCTCATTATGATATTCTCCGACTCATAATCGAGCGCTGAGGTCGCCTCGTCGAAGATCAAAATTCGCGGATCGGAGATCAGCGCGCGCGCGATCGCGATCCTCTGCCGTTGACCGCCGCTCAACAACGAGCCGCGCTCACCGACAAATGTGTCGTATCCATGCGGGAACTGTTCGATGAACTCGTCCGCGCCCGCCAACCGCGCCGCCTTCACCACATCCTCATGCGTAGCGTTCGGCGAAGCAAGTCGTATATTTTCCTCGATCGTGCCGGAGAAAAGCATGCTGTCCTGCAGCACGACGCCGATTTGTCGACGCAACCACGCCGGCTCGACTTGAGCAATGTCAACGCCGTCGATCAAAATGCGCCCCGAGTCCGGCAAGAACAGTCGCTGTATCAACTTCGTCAGCGTCGATTTGCCCGAGCCCGAGCGCCCCACGATCCCGACCTTCATGCCCGCCGGTATTCGGATGTTGACGTTGTCGAGCACCTTGCCGCCCTCGGGCGTGTAACTGAATATCAATTTCTCGATCGCGATGTCGCCACGAATGCTCGGCAGAGTCGTGCGCGACGGATTGAACGCCGGCTCGACTTCCTCGTTCATGATATCGCCCAGGCGCTCCATCGACACGCGAATCTGTTGAAAGTACTGCCACTGATTGATCAGCCGCATCACCGGCGCGATCAACTGACCGGCGATCATTTGGAACGCAATCAGCTCGCCGACGGAAATTTCGCCTTCCATCACGTAATACGCGCCGATCCACAGAATCGCCAGCGTGAAAATGCTGTGCAGGAAAGTACCGATCGTATTGGCGATGTTGGCGATGTTGGCGACGTTGAAGGAAGCCGTCACGAACCGCGCGAGAATTTCTTCGTAGCGACGGATGAAATTCGTCTCGACGCTCGAACTTTTGACGGTGTGAATGCCGGTGATCGCCTCGATCATAAAGGAGCGCCGCTCACTGTCGATCAAGAACTGTTCGTTGATCATTCGCTTGAAAATCGGCGCGACGATCAGATTCAAGAGCACGAACAGCGGCAGCATCACGAGCACGACCATCGACAACATTCGGCTGTAGAAGAACATGACGCCGAAGTAGACGACCGCGAAGATGATGTCGAGAATGATCGTCAGGCTCGAGCCCGTCAGGAAAGAGCGGAGCGTTTCGAGCTCACCGGTACGCGCGACCACATCACCGACCTGCCACTTTTGGAAGTAGGAGACCGGCAGCGCCGTAATGTTTTTAAACAACCGCGCCGATAAGGTTGCGTCCATTTTGCTGGCGATGTTCGAGAACAGATAGGCTCGCAATGATGTCATCCACGTTTGGAAGATCATACATGTCGCCATGCCGAGGACGAAAATGTCAAGCGCGTCGGCGGCGCGGTGGACGAGCACCTTGTCGATGATGTTCTGAACGAAGAACGGCGACGCCAGCCCGAGCAGCTGAAGCAGCAGCGACATGAAAAGGACGCTCTGCAGTTGCGTCTTATACTTGATGATGACGGGGATGAACCAGCGGAAACCGAACTTGATGAATTTGCTCGACAGCTCGTAGCGCCGCGTGAACAACACCGCTTCGCCGGTCCAATCGTTGAGCAGCTTATATCGATCCGCCTTCACCGGCTGTTGCGAAAAGACCGGGTCCATTATATAGATGTCGTCGTCGCGGATCGTCGTGATCACGATGCTGCGATTGTCCTTCAATCGGATCAGCACCGGATAAACCAGCGCCTTTAAATCCTCCTCCTTGAGATCGGAGTAGGCGCGCGCCTTGAGCTTGAGATCGCGCGCCGCGCGGACGATCGTGAGAACATCGATCGAGCCCTCCTCAAGCACATAGGCGCGCTCAAGCTGACGATAGTCCGCCGGAATGTTGTAGTACTTGGCGATCGCGATCAAGCACGCGATGCCGGTGTCGATGCCGTTGACGCGCCCGCCGTCCTCGGGCTTTTTGACGTCGGTCGAGACGGCTTTGCTCGCCTGATTGACTTGATCGGCGGGAACCTTCGCAATGTCGATCTTGGCAAGCGCCTGACCTTTACCCTTGCCGTCGGAGCCGCCGCCTTGCGGGACGAGCGACTTGTCGTCCTTGCCGTCGGGATTGTCTTTGTTGAGATTGATCTTATCGTCCGCCATAAATCACCGCTCCCTCAAGGCTTCGTGAGTGTACTTCCTGAACGGATCGAGGAAGAAGTCGATGATGCGCTTTTCTTTGATTTTGATCTCCGCCGAGACGCCGTAGCCGACCACGAGCTTAGCGGTCTCGCCGTAGACGTTGATATCATTGCTGATCGGATTCAACAGCAGTTTGAATTTGCCGTGCTGCTCGGGATTGCTCGGGTTATCGACGGCGTCGGCACTGATCTCCTCGACCTCCGCCTTGACCATGCCGAACTTCTGAAAGTTAAACGTCGAAACCTTGACCTCGGCCTCCATGCCGCGCTTGATAAAGCCGATGTCCTTATTCTCGGCGTAGACCTCGAACACGAGCCGCACATCATCCGGCACAATCTGCATCAACGGCTGCGCGTCGGTGACGATGCCGCCGATGGTATGAATCGCCAGGTTATAAATCTTGCCGCTGGTCGGCGCGTAAATCGTGGCCATCCGAAAGTCCTCGTCGGCCTTTTTGATCGACTCGGTAATCGAATAATACTCCTTCTTCGCCTCGACCAGCGAAGTCATAATGTCCTTCCGATATGACGCGTCGATGTTGGCAAGATTTTGCTCCGCCTCGGCGATCTCCGCGTGTATGCTGTTGATCGAATCGAGCTCCGCCTGCGCGTTCTTCTCGTAATCGATCGTCTCCTTCTGCTGCTCGAGCAGTTGAAATTCGGAGATCGCATTTTCCGCAATCAGCTGCGTTAAGCGCGCCTCTTTATCGCGTGCGATCCTCAGCCCTTCGGCGTATTTTTCGTAAGTGGTCTGCGCCGCCTCCAAGCGCGCCTTGCGCTGAGCAATGATATCGACGCGCGACTGACGTTGCGTCTGATAATCGCTCGTCCGACTCTGATAGAGCGCCAACTCCGCCGCAAGATCATGCGCCTCGAGATCGGGATCCTTCGCCGGCACGAACGGTTGACCGGTAAGCTCCGCCGTCAAACGCTGAATGTCGAGCCGATAATACGCCGCGCGCTTTTTGAGACTGTCGTAATCGGCGGTGGTGGTCGTCGGGTCGAGCACAACGAGGACATCTCCCTCGTTGACGTAATCGCCCTCTTGCACTCGAATTTCCGAAACGATGCCCTTGTTTTTGACCTGTACGGTTTTGATCTGACCGATCGGGATGACTTTGCCGTCGGCAATCGCCACCTCATTGATCTTTCCGAGGATCGCCCACGCCAGCGCCACCACCAAAAGCAGCAGCACCGACCACATTATGATTCGACCCGTCGGCGAAGGCGGCGTTTCGGTGACCTCCAATATCGCCGGCAGGAACTCCGTCTCCTTCTCGCGTTCGTCGCCGTGGATCAGCCAGTTCCAAAACTTTCTCATCGATCTATCACCTCAGCGTTTCACTTTCCCTCTTGTTGATTGTAAAGATAGCGGTACATGCCGTCGCGCTTCAACAGTTCATCGTGCGTGCCCTGCTCGACGATCTCGCCCTTGTCTATCACGATTATCTTATTGCACTTGCGAACCGCGCTCAAGCGGTGGGCGATGATCAACATCGTGCGGCGCGCGCCGATCGCCTCCATATTATTGAGGATGATGCGTTCGGATTCGTAATCGAGAGCGGAAGTAGCCTCGTCGAAGATCAAGATCGGCGGGTTTTCAAGAAGCGCTCGAGCGATCGCAATCCGTTGACGTTGACCGCCGGAAAGCGCGTCGCCGCGCTCGCCGACATTCGTATCGTAACCTTCTTTGAGCTCGAGAATGAAGTCGTGCGCTCCGGCAAGTCGCGCCGCGCGGATAATCTCGTCCATCGTCGCCGTCGGTTTGCTGATTGCGATATTGTCACGAACGCTGGCATTGAACAGATAATTTTCCTGTCGAACGACGCCGATCTGTTCGCGCAACCAAGCAAGGTTGGCGTCGCGCGTCTTAACTCCGCCGATCACCACATCGCCGGTCTCGGGCGCGTAAAGATGCTGCACAAGGTTGGTGAGCGTCGACTTGCCGGAGCCCGAGCGCCCGACAATGCCTACCTTTTCGCCGGGACCGACCTCTAAATTGATCCCCTTCAAAACCAGCGGCAGATCGATGCGATATCGGAAAGAAACATCCGTCATGGTGATCGCGCCGTCGACGCGCGCCGGTCCGCGCACTCCGAGTTCCTTCGCGATCGGCTCGGCGCCGGCGTTGAGAATGTCACCGATACGCTCGAGCGCCATGCCCGCCATGATAACGCGCGGCCACATCGTCAGCAGCGTCGTCAATGGAGTGAGCGCTTGACGTGAAATCATTTGGAAGGCGATCAATTGTCCGAGCGTGAATTGCCCGTCCATAACCATATGCCCGCCAAACCACAGGATCGCCATCGAAAGCAAGCCCTGCACGCAACTGTTGAACGCGTTGAGCAAGAGGGTGAGCTTTGTCTTCTCGAAATTCGCTCGAATGTTGCGCGCGACGAGATTTTCCCACTTATGATTGAACTGCGGTTCGACCGCGAGCGCTTTGACTGTCTCGACGTTATTGATCGACTCGATCAGGAATGAGTTG
Source organism: uncultured Selenomonadales bacterium (assembly GCA_946411735.1). GTDB lineage: Bacteria > Bacillota > Negativicutes > Selenomonadales > Selenomonadaceae > Quinella. The sequence goes on along the minus strand of CAMKFB010000006.1, from coordinate 56,291 downwards.
TTCACCGCAAGGGTTTGCCAAATTGCGGAAGCCTTTGCCATGACGAGCGGATAAACCCAGATGTTTTGAAGGACGTAGAGTGGAACAATCAGCAACGAGATCAACGTCAGCGGCACCGAGTACCACAGCATAAATGCGATGCCGACGAATGAAAACAACACGTCCAAAAAGACGCTGATGCCCATGTCCGTCAGGAACCTTCGGATCATTGTCAGCGCTCGAACACGCAAGATTGTATCGCCCACGCGCCTTCGCTCGTAATACGGAACCGGCAGCGCTATCAAGTGTCGGAACATTCTCGTGCCAAGGATTGCGTCGAGCTTGTTGACGACATGGTTCAGCAGGTACGTCTTCATCAGATTGAGCAACCCCTGCATTAAGAAGAAAACGCACATGCTCCAGCCGAGCACCATCAGCGTCGACATGCCTTGGTTGCCGATGACTTTGTCGATGATGACCTGCGTGATGAGCGGCATTCCGATCCCCATCAGCTGCAGGAAAAATGTGCCGGTGAGGACTTCAAACAGCGATTTTTTGTAGCGCTTGAAAACCATGAAGAAGAAGTCGAGGTTGTACTTCTTCTTTATGAAATCCCAGCTCATCGACGGCGTGAAGGTCATCATCTCGTTCGACCACGACTCGACGAACTGCTTGACCGACATGGCAGTCGGCTTCTTTTGACGCGGGTCGAGCATCAATACGACCTCGTCATTGGCGGAGCCGATCGTGACGAACGCTCCGTCATTCATCTTGGCGATCGCGGGATATTCGACCTCTCTAAGCTCATCGACCGTCGGGCGGATCATCGCGCCCTTGATTCGATATTTTTTCGCGATACCTCTCAGCTCTTGCCACTCGAGATCGCGATCGAAAACTTTCTCGTGCTTCTTTAAAATCTTTTGCACGTTTTTTACGCCGTAATGCTGCAATATCTTGACGAGCGATATTATCGCCGTTCGATTTTCTATGCCTGTGCTGTAGTCCGACGCGACTTCTTCGCGCGCTTGCATCTTCAAATACGGATCATCAATCTTTTTTGGCATTGCGCATATCGTTCTCCCTTCCGATAAAATTTTTATTGCCGTCGAGAACTCTCACAAAAATGGTTATCGTCATTTGAATTGACATTCTAAATAACGATTGTACTGATTGATTGTCAAAAAATCAAGCCGTTTTGCAGATAATCACGAAAAAGCCGCTGTCAATCGCAACGAAAGACAGCGGCATGATTTTTACATGCGTTGGCGGATCAACGGAACTTACGTTTGCGAGCCGCCTCAGATTTTTTCTTGCGGCGGACGCTGGGTTTCTCGTAATGTTCGCGTTTGCGTACTTCAGCGAGTGTGCCTGCCTTTTGACAGGTACGCTTAAAGCGGCGGAGAGCACTGTCGATGGACTCATTTTTTCCGACTTTCACTTCGTTAGCCATGTCTTATCCCTCCCTCCGCTAAAAACTGCCAGTGATTATAGCATGACGCCGACAAATGTCAACGCCGTTGTTATCGATTGTCGGTGCTCGATTGATTCAGCCCGGCGGCCACGTCATGTCTCGACCGCCCAGAAGATGAACGTGCAGATGATCGACGGTCTGACCGCCCTGCTTGCCGGTGTTGATCACCACTCGAAAGCCCGCTTGATCGATGCCGAGCTGCTTTGCGAGCGCGGGTATCACATCGACAAAGATGTGCGCGGCGACTTCCTTATCGGCATCGCCGAGCTTGGTGAGGTTGTCGAAATGCGCCTTCGGAATGACGAGCACGTGCGTCGGCGCCTGAGGATTGAGATCGCGGAACGCGATCACGGTTTCATCCTCGAAAACCACATCCGAACCGATCGAGTGATCGGCGATCTTACAGAAAATGCAATCCGACATGCCCTTCCCTCCTTATGAGTGCTATATTTCGACGCTCAAAGTGTTTTTCCTTCAATCAAAATATTTTTTTGATCCTCGGCGACGGTTGTATCGTCGCCTGCGACATCGGCTTCCTTGGTCGGAGCGTTGATCGGAAATTCGACCGCCTTCAACGCCTGCAGCGTCTTCCACGAGCCGACATCGAGCAGCTCCGCCTCGCGCGGATCGCTCGTCCCCGCCGATTTGTACCATTTGCCCTCCGCGTCCTTGAAATACATCTCGAACGCCATCGTAAAATGCTCCTCGTCGGCGTACTCGACTTTGAATTTGCCCGCCGAGTACTTGAGCCCCTTCTCCTCGTTCTGCTCGATCACATCATCGAGGCGCGGCGCCGCCACCTCCGCGATCTTCTCGATCGTCATGTTCGGATAGATCAGCTCATGGAAGAAATCCTTCGCCGCCTCCACCGCCGTCCCGACGATATTTTTGCTCGCCTTCGCTGTCTCCAGCGCCGTGCTCATCAAATTTTTGCTCGCACGCGCCGCGCTCACCGCCAAGCCGGACGTCTCGTTGTCGAATGCCATTGCCGTTGCCCCCCTTCTTACACCTTCAGCTCGAGTTCTTTCTGATAGCGCTCCGTCACGTCGGTTTCCTCCGCGCCGAGATCAGCCTTCGCCCACTCCGGCACCTGCGACTCGTCGATTTCGCGCGTCGTCGTCTTCTCGATCCACTTGCCGTTCTCGCGATAGTACAGCTTGTGCACCAGCCGCAGCACGCCGCCCTCCACGCTTGAGAACAGCTTCGCCGAATACTTTACCACGCCCTCGAGCGCTTCGTTGATCTTCGGCAGGAACTCCTGCAGCCACTTGACCATTTCCTCCCAGTTTTGATACGCCAGGAATCCTCCAACCAGCGCGCCTACCACCAAGACCGGAATCATTTTGAATCACTACTCCTTTTGCAAGAAAAAATCAGATGTTGAGCCCTTCGTCCCAACGTTTGAGTTCGTCCGCCGTCGTCCGCGTCCTGAAAACTTGACCGACGATCCATTTGTCGACATTCGGCGCGCTCGGCTTGAGCTCAGCCAAGGTATTGCCGAAGCCCGAGCCGCCGCTGGTCGCGAACAGCACAATCGTCTTGCCGCCGAAGTCATACGCCTCGAGGAAAGAATTGATGATGTGCGGTGCCACGTACCACCAAATCGGGAAGCCGATGTAAATCACGTCATGCCCGGCAATGTCGGCGGCTCGATCGGCAAGCTCGGGACGCGACGTCGGATCCTGCATCTCGACGGTCGAGCGCGCCTTTTGATTGTTCCAATTGAGATCGGGACCGGTGTATTTGACTGCCGGCTTGATCTCGTAGAGGTCGGCGCCGATCGCCTCCGCCATCGTTTGCGACAGCTTACGCGTCGAGCCGCTTGCCGAAAAGAACGCCACCAATTTTTTACTCATGAATAATTCCTCCTCAATACTTCCGATTGTGATCAATTCGACCGAAAAAGGATTAATCCTCCTTTGCGCTCGAAACCCGTCGACCACCACTCGTCGAGATCGAACCAACGCCCGACGCCGTAGCTCACCAGTCGAACGCGCGCGCCGTCGAAGCCGTTGAGCAAATACCAATGCCAAACGTAATCTCGCAAGCGCGGGCTCTGATGGTGGAGCGTCAAGCACGGGATCAACCAGCCGTCATTCAATTGGTTTTGGATCGCGATCCGCGCGGATTCCAAGCTCCGCTCGCCGTCGAAGGGCAGCAATTCGATCGACGACTCGCCGCGCTCGCTCAAAAATTTTCCGAAGCCCTCAATGTAGATGTCGAGTCGGTCGATCCCCGTCCAACGCGGTCGAAGGTACGGTTTCATGATCTCGGCGAAGCGAAGGTAATCCTCGCGCGAAAAATTTTTGACGTCGAACGGGCACAAGCCGCGCCGATTTTTGTACAGCTCGAAATAAATTGAGCAGTCGCAGGCGGTGATCGCCGCGCAACCACCCTCGCGCATCCAAAATTCGCGGCACCAAGCCTGCTGACCGCCAAGGGAGTCGCCGATATAAAAATGCGGCAGTTCAATGTCCATTTATTAGTACCACCCGAAAAGAGATCGATGTTCGTCGAGCCGACGGATCGCCGACAGATCGTCGTCGTCGAGCGTGAAGTCCTCGATCGACAGATTTTCAATCATTCGCTCGCGCCGCGCGGATTTGGGAGCGATTGGAATCCCCTGCTGTGTCAAATATCGGAGCGCGACTTGCGCTGCCGTCTTATTGTGCTTTTGACCGATCGAGCGGAGCGCCGGATTGTTGACGATATCGCGCCGCCCCTCCGTCAGCGGCGACCACGCTTGAAAAATCGTCCCGTACGACTCGAAAAATTTTTTGAGCTCGAGCGGGCAATAGAATACATGCGCCTCGTATTGATTGACGGCGGGGATCACATCACACTCGGCGATGAATTTTTCGTAGAAGGAGCGATCGAAATTCGACACGCCGATCGCGCGGAGCTTTTGATTGCGATAAGCCTCGACCATCGCGCGCCACATCTCCGGCGATTGACGATACGGCTCGTGGATCAGCATCAGATCAATATAATCGGTCTGCATGCGACGGAGCGACTCGTCAATGCCGCGCGCCGCCTTTGAATAGCTTGTGTAGGAGCCGTCGAGCTTTGTCGTGATGAAAAATTCCTTCCGATCGACGCCGGATTTTTTAATCGCGCTGCCGACAATTTCTTCATTGCCGTACATTTTCGCGGAGTCGATCAGCCGATAGCCGACCTCGATCGCGGTCAGGATCGTGCGCTCGCCCGAAGTCCCTCTGACGTTCCAAGTGCCGAAGCCGATCAGCGGCATTTCGACGCCGTTATTCAAAGTTATCGTCGTCATCTCAAATTCTCGCTGAAGAACTGCTCAAGCTTATCAAACGGGATGATATCAACTTGGTCGTAGAGGTCGGTATGCGTCGCGCCCGGGATGATGATCAGCTCTTTATTGTCGCCGCGGAGCGCTTTGAAGGCGTCCTCGGAGAAATATCTCGAATGCGCCTTCTCGCCGTGCACCATCAGCACCGGCGTCTCGATCTCGCTCGCGTACGTCAACTGCGGCGTATTCAAAAACGACAGCGCCGACGTCACATTCCAACCGGCATTGGAGTTGAGCGACCTGGGATGATATCCGCGCGCGGTCTTATAGTAATCGTAGTAATCCTTGACGAAAAAGGGCGCGTCCTCGGGCAATTGATCGGGCACGCCGCCCGCCGCCTTATATGAGCCGTTGCGAAAATCCTCCGTCCGCTGCGCGTTATACTCCGCGCGGGATTTTTTGCGATCCTCGGCAAGCTGCGCCCGCGTCTTATCGAAATCAAAATAGCCGTTGGCAATCACGCGGCTCATATCGTACATCGTCATCACCGCCGTCGCCTTGATTCGAGTGTCGATGGCGGCGGCATTGAGCGCCAGCCCGCCCCAACCGCATACGCCGATGATGCCGATCCGCTCGGGATCGACGTTGGGCTGAACGCTCAGCCAATCGACTGCGGCGCTGAAATCCTCGGTGTTGATATCGGGAGAGGCGACGTAGCGGGGAGTTCCGCCCGATTCGCCGGTGAACGACGGGTCGAAGGCGACCGTGATGAAGCCGCGCTCCGCCATGATTTGAGCGTAGAGCCCGCTGATCTGTTCTTTGACCGCGCCGAACGCTCCGCACACGGCGATCGCCGGCAGTCGACCGCTGACATTCTTCGGCTCGTAGACGTCGGCGGCGAGCGTAATGCCGAATCGATTGACGAACGTCACCTTGCGATGATTGACCTTGTCGCTCTGCGCGAAAACCTTATCCCATTTCTTTTCGAGCTTGAGTTTTTCCGTTTTGATCACGTTTTGATCTCCTTTCGTCGGTGCCGCCTCGATCCGATCGATCGCGCCGAACGTCAGCAACCCGAGCGCGAGTGCCGCCGCCAATATTTTTTTCGCCTTCATGAAGTACATCTCCTTTCAAAAAAAGGACTCCGTTCGGATTGCGGCAGTCCTTTTTCGATCCCCCAATTATATTGTTTATCCCGAGATTAACGAGAATATTTTCGACCACGAGATAGGAATCCCCATTATCGACGCCGCCGCAATCGCCAACGCCGCCCCCATCACCACGATCAACACGAGATTGCCGAACGCAGACCCTCTTCGCGACGAGCCGCCGGCGTCCGACAACAGACTCGGATCAAATCGGCGCGGCGTGTAATTGCGACTGTACCTTCGCTCCGTCCATTGCACAAGCTCAAATAAATTCGACAGACACTCCGTCGCCGCGCGCCGACTAATCTCCCGACCGTCGCCCGAACCATGCATCGCATCATTGCCCAATATCCTGATGCGATGTATTTTTTTTTCCAAGTCTCGCCCGACCGCATTGGTGAACGCCGCGCTCGACATCATCTTGTACAGCTCGCCGAACGGCTTGCCGTCTTGAGTCGTCTTCTCGTTGAGCGCGTCGTCGATCGTAAATGCTCCGTCGATCTCGTAAAGCCGACGCATGATCTTCTCCAACGCCGCTCGACAGTTGCGAACACACGCCGTCGGCGAAGTCTTCAGCGAATCCTCCGCCTCGACACACGCCCGCGCAAACGTCTTGAACTCCGATTTCCCCGTCAGGTACGAAAAATTATTTGACATGGTCTCATTTTAACATCGCAAGCATCGTCCCTGCCGCGACCGCCGTCCCGATAACTCCCGCCACGTTCGGTCCCATCGCATGCATCAAAAGGAAGTTGCCCGGCTTCGCTTGCATTCCGACCGTCTGCGACACACGCGCCGCCATCGGCACCGCACTCACGCCAGCCGAGCCGATCAGCGGATTCACTTTGCCGCCGCTCCATTTGCACATGAGCTTGCCGAAGATCAAGCCGCCCGCCGTGCCGCCCATGAACGCCACCAAGCCCAGCCCGATTATCAACAGCGTGTCAGCCTTCAAAAAGCTCTCCGCCGACATCGTCAAGCCCGTGCCCGTCGCAAGAAAGATCGTCACGATGTTTATCAAAGAGTTTTGCGCCGTGTCCGACAACCGATCCGTCACGCCCGACTCACGGAACAAATTCCCCAACATCAGGCAGCCGAGCAGCGCCGCAATCGGCGGCAGCAACAAACTGATAAAGATCGTCGCCACGATCGGAAATACCACGCGCTCGAATTTCGTCACTTGACGGAGCTCCTGCATTTCGATCTGCCGCTCCTCGAGCGTCGTCAGCGCCTTCATTATCGGCGGTTGGATCAACGGCACCAGCGACATATACGAATACGCCGCCACCGCGATCGCGCCCAAAAGATGCGGCGCCAGTTTCATCGACAGATAGATCGACGTCGGTCCGTCCGCCCCACCGATTATGCCGATCGCCGCCGCCTCGTGCACATCGAAGCCCACCAACATCGCTCCGAGCAGCGCCACGAATACTCCGATTTGCGCCGCCGCTCCAAGCAACAGCGTCGACGGATTTGCGAGCAACGGGCTGAAGTCCGTCATCGCTCCGATCCCGAGGAAAATCAGCGGCGGGAATATTTCATACTTGATGCCGTAATTGATCGCCATCATAACGCCCATCTCGTCAAAAAATCCCGTCCGAGGGAAATTCGCCAGAATGCAGCCGAACGCAATCGGTCCCAGCAGCAGCGGCTCAAATTCTTTGACGAACGCCATATAGAGCAGCAGCAGCCCCACCAAAATCATGATGCCGTTGCCGATCGTGAACGAGTAAAATCCGCTGTCGAGCCACACCGACTCGAGCGATACCGCGAATGCATTTATAACTTCCAACTAAATCGCCTCCCGTCGATGTTCAATGGCTCAAACGCTTATTGGGATAAGTCACCGAGTGCTCCCAAGCGTGGTTGTTGTGAATCGGATGAATCGCGTGGATTTGACCGGCGGAATATCCGTAGGCGCCGATCGCCGCGCAGATCACGGCAATCACCTCCGATGGGATGCCTTCCTCGACCGGCTCCTCGACGACCGGAGCGGGCGGAGGCGCAATCGGTTGCGGCGCCTCGACGGTTTTGGCTTCCTCCTTCGGCTTGGTCGGATCGACGACGTGAATCAGTCGAATCAGGAAGCTCAGCGAGATGAGCACGATAAACACGACCGTCATGTTGATTAACATGATCACGAACGGGTTGGTCGTTACGGGTTGATCCATTTTTTATATCACCTCTAACAGATTGACAATCCTATCTATCATAGCGCGATCCAAAAAAAATGCAAGCCCTTAATCGGTCAATCGCTTGAAACAACGGTTGAACTCCGAAATAATTTTTTCCTCGTCGAGCGTTTTCAACTGCCGCCCCGCCATCAAAATTTTCCCGTCGACGATCACCGTATCTGCCGACGTCGACGACGCCGAGTACGCCAACAGCGATATCGGATTGTAATTCGGCTGCCAATCCGCGCCGCTCATATCCCACAACACGATGTCCGCCTTGAATCCTTCGCGCAACTCGCCGACTTCCTTGAGCCCGAGCGCCTTCGCGCCGTTGAGCGTCCCAAGGCGGAGCGTCTCGAGCGCGTTGATCGACAGCGGGCTCATCGTCGACACTTTACTCAGCAGCGTCGCCAGTCTGATTTCTTCAAGCATATCCAAATTATTATTGCTCGAGGCGCCGTCCGTTCCAACGCCCACCGTCAAGCCGCGATCGATCAGCTTTTCGATCGGCGCGATCCCGCTCGAGATTTTCATGTTCGAGCCCGGATTATGCGCCACGCGCACTTTTTTCTCGACCATGATCTCAATCTCGTCGTCGCTCAGGTGGACGCAATGCGCCGCCAACATCCCAAGCTCCAACAGCCCCGTCTCGTTAACCACTTCGAACGGGCGCTTGCCGTAATCCTTCAGGCAGCCGTTGATCTCGTCGAGCGTCTCATTCATGTGCATATGAATTTCCGCCCCGAGCTTCGACGCCTCCGACGCTATTTTTTTGAGATAATCGGGATTGCAGGTATAGACCGCGTGCGGTCCGAACATCACCGTCACGCGACCGTCCGCGCCGCCGTTCCATTCTTTGTACAGCGCAACGTTCGTCGCCAATTTTTCATCGCCGTCGAATATCCCGATCAGCCCTCGAGACAACACGCCGCGCATGCCGCTCTCGTCGACGACCTTCGCGACCTCCTCCATGCACGGTCCGTACATGTCCGCGAACGCCGTCGTGCCCGATTTGATCATCTCGACCGCCGCCAGCGCCGCCCCCCAATATATATCCTCCCGCCGCATTTTCGCCTCGATCGGCCAGATGTGGTCGTTGAGCCACTCCATCAGCGCCAAGTCGTCCGCGTAGCTCCGAAGCAATGTCATCGACGCATGAGTGTGCGCATTGACCAGCCCCGGCGTCGCAAACTTTTTCCGACCGTCGATCACCGTCGCGCCCTCGACTTCGTCACACCGACCGATCTTCGCGATCCGATCGCCATCAATCAAAATATCCGTCACATCGACCGTGCCCTCCGCGCGGAGCACCGTCGCGCCTTTGATCAAAATCTTGCCGTCAATCATATTGCCGCTCCTCAAAAATTTAAATACGCACGCTGCTCGTCCGTCAGCTCGTCGATCGACACGCCCATCGACTCGAGTTTGAGCTCCGCGATCTTCCTGTCGATCTCCTCAGGGATCACGTACACCTTGTTCTCGAGCTTGTCGCGACTGTGCAGGATGTACGACACGCTGAAGAATTGCACCGCAAACGACAAATCCATGATCTCCGCCGGATGCCCGTCGCCCGACGCCAGATTCACCAGGCGACCTTCCGCCAACAGATATATCTTGCGACCGTCCGACTGCAAAAATTCCTCCACGTTGTTGCGCACTCGACGGCGCGACACGCTCAGTTCCTCCAGCTGCGGGATGTTGACTTCCACATCGAAATGCCCCGCATTGGCGAGCAGCGCTCCGTTTTTCATCAGCGGGTAATGCCGACCGACGATCACGTCTTTATCGCCCGTCAGCGTCAAGAATACGTCGCCGATTTTCGCCGCCTCGTCCATCGGCATCACGCGGAAACCGTCGAACACCGCCTCGATCGCCTTGATCGGATCGACCTCCGTCACGATCACGTTCGCGCCGAGACCCTTCGCACGCATCGCCGCGCCCTTGCCGCACCAACCGTAGCCGGCGATCACCACCGTCTTGCCGGCGACCACCAAATTCGTCGTCCGCATAATCCCGTCCCACGTCGATTGCCCCGTGCCGTAGCGATTGTCGAACAGATATTTGCAATAGGCGTCGTTGGCGGCAATCATCGGGAAGGCAAGCTCACCGCGCTTGGCAAGAGCGTGCAGACGCTTAACGCCCGTCGTCGTTTCCTCGGAGCCGCCGATAATTTTCTCGATCACATCGCGGCGTGTCGAGTGAATCATGTTGACGAGATCGCCGCCGTCGTCGATGATGATGTCCGGCTCGAAATCCAGCGCGCGACTCAAAAAATCATCGTACTGCTCGGGCGTGCAACCGTGGATCGCGTAGACAGTCAAGCCTGCTTCGGCAAGCGCGGCGGCGACGTCGTCCTGCGTCGACAGCGGATTGCAGCCGGTGATGACGATCTCCGCGCCCGCGCGCTTGAACACCTCCGCCATGTAAGCGGTCTTCGCCTCGATGTGGAGCGTGATGGCGATTTTCTTATCGGCGAAGGGTTTACTGACGCTGAACTCGCGATCGATCGCCGACATCACCGGCATAAAATTTTTGACCCACTCAATCTTGTCGCGCCCGCTCGGCGCCAGGCTGATATCCTTAACAATCGAATCCATAAGACTGATGCCTCCCCAAAAATTTTCCACGCGCATTTTAACAGTTTGCCCGTCGACAATGCAAGTGCTATACTTGACGCGGGAGGTGAGAGCGATGGAGTTATGGTTTTCGGAGCTGCACACGCCGAACGTCAAATTCTCGATCAAGGTCGACCGACAACTGTTCAGCGCGACGAGCGAATTTCAGCGCATCGACATATTCGAGTCGAAGGATTTCGGGCGCTTTTTGATCCTCGACGGCTGCATGATGTTGACGGAGAAGGACGAGTTTATATATCATGAGATGATCGCGCACGTGCCGATGTGCGTCAACCCGTCGATCAAAAAGATACTGCTGATCGGCGGGGGCGACGGGGGCTCGGCGCGGGAGCTTTTGAAGTACTCGACGGTCGAGCGGATCGATCTGGTTGAGATCGACGAGCTGGTGATCGAGGCGTGCCGAAAATTTTTGCCGCAGACGGCGGCTTGTCTCGACGATCCGCGGGTGTCGATCAAGATTGAGGACGGGCTGAAATTTGTGCGGCGATGCGTCGACGAGTATGATTTGATCATTGTCGACTCGACCGATCCGTTTGGGCCGGGCGAAGGGCTCTTCACGAAGGAGTTTTACGGGAACTGTTTCAAGGCGCTCCGCGCGGACGGGATCATGGTCAATCAGCATGAGAATCCGTTCTATACGAAGGATGCGATAGCGATGCAGCGCGCGCACAAGCGGATAGTATCGTCGTTTCCGATCAGTCGGGTATATCAACTGCACATTCCGACGTATCCGTCGGGGCATTGGCTGTTCGGATTTGCATCGAAGGAGCATCATCCGATCGAGGGCGTTGACTTCGCTCGATGGAAGCGGCTGGGGCTCGAGACGCGGTATTATAATGTGAATTTGCATCGAGGGGCGTTCGCGCTGCCGAACTATGTGGAGGCTCTGCTGACGGCGGTCGAACCCGAATGATTTATCCCGCCCGCCCACCCCATAAAGACTACGTCTTTTGAAACAACGCATGGCGGCAGCTCGAGCGGGGTACGGCGTCGACGCCGGGCGTGGCTGTCGCCTCGACTAAAGGGCGCTGCCGATGGGGGGGGGGGGGAGCGGCGGCGGCGCCCCATCAAACTCTGCCCAATCGGGCGGGAGAATAAATTTTGGAGGAGATTTCGATGAAAAAGTTTTTGACGGCGATAATGATCGGTCTGATGGTGTTGACGGCGACGGCGGGCGCGACGGTCGAGGCGTCGCGCGGGATCGAAGTGGCAGCGAAGGTAAATCTCAAAAAGGCGCCGGCGCCGAGCAAAAAACCGGCAGCTCCGTCGACTCCGGCTCCGAGTAATAAATCGACGGGCACGGTCAATCGGAACTCGACCTCGAGCGGCGGGTTCTTCAGCGGCTTCGGAGGCTTCGGCAATTTCGCCAAGGGCGTGTTGACGGGCGCATTGATCGGCGCGGCGATCTCGTCGATCTTCGGCAGCGGCGCGGGCTTCATCGGACAGATTTTCGGCGTATTTTGCAACGCGTTGATGTTCTTCGTGATGTATAAATTCATCGGTTGGGCGTGGCGAAAATTCCGCAGCAGCGCAAATTTGAATTGAGGCTCCGCGCGGAGGAGGTGTCGACGGTGATCGATCTCGCGGCGGCGGGATTTATCTTCGGAGGAATGGGCGGCGCGGTCGCGTATCTGTTTACGATGCGCGGGCTGGCGACGGTGATGCGCGGCGAGGCGTCATTGGAAGTCGTGTTGTTGATGATGGTGTGCGCGCTGATATTTTTGATCGCGTATCAAGCGGGAGCGAAGTCAACGGCGCGGCACTATGATTTCGACAAGCATTGGCACGGTCGACGGATGATCTTCGACCACGATCCGACAATCGATTTGGAAGCGCGGCGCCCGCCCGACAATCCTGCCGAGGGCTACAAACTTTCCGGGGAGGGAACGGAATTTGACAAAGGTAAATAGAGTTACGGAGCTGATCGAGAGATATCCGGCGCTTGAATGTTGTCGGCGCTCGATCGATGACGCGCTTGAGATGATGATCGGCTCGATCCGCGCGGGCGGCAAGCTGATGACGTGCGGCAACGGCGGGAGTGCGGCGGATGCTCAACACATCGTGGGCGAACTGATGAAGGGGTTCCTCCTGCCGCGCTCGATCGAGGAATTCAATAAAAAATTTTCCGCGCGGCTCGAGAGTGAATGTCCTCAACACGCGGCTTATCTCAAAAAGAATTTGCAGTCGGCGATCCCTGCGGTGTCATTGGTGGGTGAGACGGCGCTGATGACGGCGTTCGCGAACGACAAGGCGGCGGATTTGGTATTCGCTCAACAGGTGCTCGGACTCGGGCGGGCGGGCGATGTGCTGATTGCGATCTCGACTTCGGGCAACTCGGCGAATGTGATCTACGCGATCGAGACGGCGCGGGCGCTCGACATAAAAACGATCGGCTTGACGGGGCGGACGGGCGGCAAGATGGCGTCGATGACGGACGTGTCGATCAACGCTCCGGCGGATCACGCGCATACGATTCAAGAATTTCATTTGCCGATCTACCACGCGCTCTGTCTGGCGCTCGAGGCGGAATTTTTCTCCGCCGTCTGATATAATCATGGGCGGGCGCCAAAAAAAGCGTGGCGTCTGCAAGACGCATGGGGCGGGTGGGCGGGAAAAAAATATTCGAGAGGAGACAACCCTATGGACTTCACCAGATACCTCAAACAATATCCCGATGCCGACGGGCGGTTCGGCAAATACGGCGGTGCGTACCTGCCGGAGCAATTGATCCCCGCCTTCCGCGAGATCACGCACGCCTATCAGACGATCTGCCACTCGTCGGACTTCATTAACGAGCTCCGTCGTATCCGCCGCGAGTTCCAAGGTCGACCGACGCCCGTCTATCACTGCAAAACTCTGTCGCGCAAGCTCGGCAGCTGCCAAATTTACCTCAAGCGCGAGGATTTGAATCACACCGGCGCTCACAAACTCAACCACTGCATGGGCGAGGGACTGTTGGCGCAGTTCATGGGCAAGAAGCGCATCATCGCCGAAACCGGCGCGGGTCAACACGGCGTGGCGCTTGCGACAGCCGCCGCCTTCTTCGGGCTCGAGTGCACGATTTATATGGGCGAAGTCGACATCGCAAAGCAGGCTCCGAACGTGGCGCGCATGAAAGTGCTCGGTGCCAACGTCGTTCCTGTTTCGACGGGATTGAAGACGCTCAAGGAAGCCGTCGATGCCGCCTTCGAAGATTATCTGCAGAACTACGAGACGACAATCTACTGTATCGGCTCGGCGGTCGGACCGCATCCGTTCCCGATGATGGTTCGCGATTTTCAATTCGTCGTGGGCGAAGAGGCGCGCGCGCAATTCCAAGAGATGATGGGCTTCCTGCCTGATGTGGTGACGGCGTGCGTGGGCGGCGGGTCGAACTCGATCGGATTCTTCCTGCCGTTCGTCAACGATCCCGTCGACATTGTTGGCGTCGAGCCGCTTGGTCGGAGCAGTAATTTGGGCGATCACGCGGCATCGATGAGCTACGGCACGGAGGGCGTGATGCACGGCTTTGACAGCATCATGCTCAAGGACGCCGAGGGCAATCCCGCGCCGGTGTACTCGATTGCCAGCGGCTTGGATTATCCTTCGGTCGGTCCCGAGCACGCCTTCCTGCGCGATGTCGGTCGAGTGAAGTACGAAGTTGCCTCGGACGAGGAGGCGGTCGATGCCTTCTTCAAACTGTCGAGATACGAGGGCATCATTCCCGCGCTCGAGAGCTCCCATGCGGTGGCGTACGCGATGAAGTTGGCGAAGCAGATGGGCACGGGCTCGATTCTCGTCAACTTGAGCGGGCGCGGCGACAAGGATTTGGATTATGTGATCGAGCACTACGGCTACGGTGAGAAATATGCCGACTTCAAATGAAACTCCGCGCGGAGCGGTCGAGGAAATCATTGCGGCGATTAACGCGCGCGACTACGATCGATTGACGGCGTGTGTCGACTTGACGTCGCTCGTCAACATCGCTTACGACGATGCGATCGATCAGTTGGCGCTCAACTGTGATCGGTTCCATGAGAAATATCCCGACGACCTGCTGTTTCAATTCGGCGCACAAGCGTTGCGGGATTACAACGCGCGGTACCGGCTGATTCACATTGGCGTGATCTTCTCGGTCATCCAAAAATATTTTTATGAGGAGCCGACGTTGCCGAAAAGTTTTTCCGCCGATCCGATCTCGTTCGGAGCGTTTCATCTGAAGAAACTGATCGAGTCGACGATGGCGGAGATCGTTGCCGAGGATTGGAAGTCGGTGACTGTGGAGCTCCGCGCGGATCTGATCGGAGTGTTGCGGCTCGAGTTGGAGACGGCGACGATCGACGGGCGCTGGCGCGTGATCAAAATAAGCAACGTTGCAGAGCTCGTTGAGCCGATCGTCGACATTGCCGAAAAGGTCTGGCCGCGTGAGTGGGATCGCGGCATCGTCCTTTAAAAAAATTTTTGAGCCGTCCGACCGTCGGGCGGCTTTTCGATATTGGTATACATGGCGATTGCCTTGACAATATTCATTTTGAATTATAGTATCTATGAGCAATTTATTAGAGCCGGAGGCATTAAGTCAATGAAGGCGGAATTTACGATTAGAAATGAGCGCTGCAAAGGTTGCGGCATATGTGTGGCGTTTTGTCCGAAGCAAGTGCTGGCGATCGACCCGCTCGGAAAAGTGTACGTCGCCGACCAAGAAAAATGCATCGCATGCGGGCAATGCGAGTTGCGCTGTCCGGATTATGCGATCTTTGTCGAGAAGGTGAAGGAGGCGGGCGCGAAATGAGCACGGCACGATTGATGCAAGGCAACGAGGCGGTGGCGGAAGGCGCGCTGATGGCGGGCGTCCGCTTTTTCGGAGGATACCCGATCACGCCGTCGACGGAAATCGCCGAGGGCATGGCGAAAATGTTGCCGGCGGTGGGCGGCACGTTCATCCAAATGGAGGACGAGATCGCGAGCATGGGCGTGGTGCTCGGGGCGTCGCTGGCGGGGCGCAAAGTCTTGACGGCGTCGTCGGGACCGGGCATCAGCCTCAAGCAGGAGCTGATCGGCTACGCGGCGGCGGCGGAAATCCCCGTGGTGATAGTCAACGTGCAGCGCGTAGGTCCCTCGACGGGGCAACCGACGGCGCCGAGCCAGAGTGATGTGATGCAGGCGCGTTGGGGGACGCACGGCGATCATCCGATCATAGCGCTGAGCCCGTGGAGCGTTCGAGAGGCGTTCGAGTTGGCGGTGCGGAGCGTGAATTTATCGGAGCAATATCGGACTCCGGTGATATTATTGATGGACGAGATCGTGGGGCATCTGCGCGAGAAGGTGGAGCTGCCGGACGAGGTCGAGGTATATCCGCGGCGCCAACCGAAAAAAAGTCGGGCGGAGGGTTATGAGCCGTATACGCCCGATGAAGATTTGGTGCCGAACATCGCGAATTTCGGCGAGGGCTATCACATACATGTGACGGGCTTGATCCACGACGAGACGGGCTTCCCCGTGGGCAGTCCGAAGGTGACGGAGGATGCGATCCGACGGTTGCATCAAAAGATCGAGCGGGCGGTCGATGACATTGTCGCGGTCGAGGAGATATTCATGGATGACGCGGAGTATGCGGTGGTATCGTTCGGCGGGACGGCGCGGACGGTGTACGAAGCGATATACGAAGCGCGCGAGCGCGGAATCAAAGTCGGGATGCTGCGGCTGATCACGATCTGGCCGTTCGCCGACAAAGCGATATATGAGTTAGCGTCTCGAGTGAAGGGCATTTTGGTGGTCGAGCTCAACTACGGGCAAGTGGTCAACGAGGTGCGACGATCGGCGTGCGGTCGATGCCCCGTGGAGCTTTGCGCGAAGTACAACATGCAGATATTCGAGCCGGAGGAGATCGAAGACGCGATCGATCGAATGATAGAGAAGGTCGAGCGCAGCGGCGGATTCCGCGCGGAGGGACGCTCGGTGAACGTGGAGGTGATATCCCATGATTGAGCGCGCTTACGAAAAATATTTTCGGAGGAATCGGCTGCCGCATTTATGGTGCCCCGGTTGCGGCAACGGTATAGCGATGAAGGCGATCGTGCAGGCGATTGACGGCAAGGACGGTTGGACGCAGGACAACACGGTAATCGTCAGCGGGATCGGCTGCAGTTCTCGAGCGTCGGGCTATATGGATTTTGACACGCTTCACACGGCGCACGGTCGAGCGATTCCGTTCGCGACCGGGATCAAGTTGGCGCGCCCCGATCTCAACGTCGTGGTGATCACGGGCGACGGCGATTGCACGGCGATAGGCGGCGGGCATTTCATTCACGGCTGCCGACGGAATATCGACTTGACGGTGGTGCTGTTCAACAACAATATTTACGGGATGACGGGCGGTCAAGCGTCTCCGATGACGCCGCTCGGAAAAAAAGCGACGACGGCTCCCTACGGCTCGATCGATCGCCCGTTCGACGCCTGCAAATTGGCGGAGGCGGCGGGCGCGACGTACGTTGCGCGCTCGACGGCGTTTCACGTCCAGCACTTGATCAAGATGATCCGAGACGGACTGGATAACAAAGGCTTTTCGTTTATAGAAGCGCTGGTGCAATGTCCGACGGCGTACGGTCGAAGGAATAAACTCGGCGAGCCGGCGAAGATGATGGCGTGGATGCGCGACAACGCGGTGATGAAGTCGGCGTGGGACAAGTTGCCGGACGATAAGAAGGTCGAGGGCAAATTTCCGATCGGGCTGTTCTACCAAGCGGAGGCGATCGACTACGACACGGCGTACGAGCAGGTGATCGAGCGGGCGCATTCGAACTGAAGAGAATTTTGCATGAAGGTATACATCGATGGAAGCGCTTGACTTCCATTTTTTTTTGCGTATAATACGAGCTATAAGAAATCAGTCATAGTTCATATCAAGCAACGGACATAGCGGCAGTGAAATTGTAGGAGGAACCGACAATGAGAACACAGATGAGACTTTCAGGATCAGGCGGACAAGGAGTCATCACGGCAGCGATCATCCTCGCGGAGGCAGCCGTATCGGAAGGGAAACAAGCGGTGCAGTCTCAGTCCTACGGACCGGAGGCACGCGGCGGCGCATCGAAGTCTGAAGTCATCATCGACGACGGGAAAATCTTCCACCCGCACGTCAAGCATCCGAACTGTGTGCTGGCGATGACTCAAAAGGCAGCGGACAAGTATTTCGAGGACATGGATCCGAACGGAGTGCTGGTGCTCGACTCCGACTTGGTGCCGAGCGTGCCGGACGTCAAAAATGTGGTGCAGATTCCGATCACGAAATTGGCGGTTGAGAAAGTCGGGAAGGCGTTATTCGCGAACATCGTGGCGCTGGGTGCGCTGGTGAAGCTGACGAAGATCGTCCAACTCGATACGATCAAACGGTCGGTGGCGAAGAGAGTGCCGCCTTCGACAGTCGAAAAGAATATGTACGCTCTGCAGCTCGGCTATGATGCAGTCGCGTGATCATAAAAAAAGAGCTGCTCACGTCTAAAGGCGCGGGCGGCTTTTTCAATTGTTGACTTGAAGAATATCTCATTCCCTATCAATACATACGCAAGAAGCTCGAGCCGGGTACCGTCAAAAAAATTTTCTCGAAGAAATTCCTGTATACGAAGTGGGGGCTGGAAGCATGTCTGATAGGATCCACGCAACACTGGAGGCAGTTTGTAGCGGATTATTTCTGCATCATCGAGTCAAGATTTTTCTTTTCAAATATAAAAGGGGGTTTCCATCGACCCCCATTTTTTTTTGTCATCTTTTATCTGTTACTTTTTCGGAAGTGATCCATGAAGTCGGCGAGCGCCGCCGCTCCTTCGATCGGCATTGCATTATAGATCGAGGCGCGCATTCCTCCGACTGAACGATGTCCTTTGACGCCGATCAGATTTTGCTCTGCCGCCTCCGCCGCAAATTTCTTCTCCAATTCCTCCGTCGGAAGACGGAAGGTCACATTCATCAGCGATCGACTCGCCGGCTCCGCATGCCCGCGATAAAACCCTTCCGATTGATCGATCGCATTATACAATAATTTCGCCTTGCGTGCGTTCCGATCCGCCATCGCGCTCAGCCCGCCTTGATCCTTGATCCAGCGCACCACCTTGCCGACCATATAGATACTCCACGCCGGCGGCGTGTTGTATAACGAGTTCTTTTTGTAAAATGTGTCGTAGCGAAGCATCGTCGGTAAATCCGCGCGACTCGATTCGATCATAGATTTTTTCGCCACTACGATTACTACGCCCGCCGGTCCCAAATTCTTTTGCACGCCCGCGTAGATGAAATCAAATCGCTTGAAATCAATCGGTCGACTCAGCATGTCGCTCGACATATCCGCAATCAACGGCACGCTCACATCGGGAATGTAATGAAACTCCGTCCCGTAGATCGTGTTGTTATAGCAGACGTGCAAATACGCCGCACTCGGATCGATCGACAGCTCCTCTTGCGTCGGCACATGCCGAAAGCCGCCTTCCTTGCTCGACGCCGCAATCGAGCCCACTCCGAGCGTCGCCGCCTCTTTATACGCATTCGATGAAAACGTCCCGCTCAAGACGTACGCGCCCTTGCGCTCGACCGTCGCGAAATTCATCGGGATCATCGCGAATTGCAACGACGCGCCTCCCTGAATGAACAGCACCTCGTAATCGTCGCCGAGTCCCATCAGCGATAAAATGTCCGCCTTCGTTTGATTGTGCACCCGCTCGTACGGCTCCGAGCGATGGCTAATTTCCATGATCGACATGCCCGTCCCGTCGAAATTCAACAGCTCCGCTTGCGCCTCTTGCAAAACCTCGAGCGGCAGCGTCGCCGGTCCCGGATTGAAATTGTACACTCGAAATTCTTTCAATCAAATGACCTCCCTTGTCGAAAACATTTTAACGGGCAGTGACTCATTTTTCAAGGCGAAAAGGATTTTTCTGTTCGACCGTTGAAGAAATATTTTTTGGAAGTTTTAATTGAAGGAGGCGATTTAATGTCCAATCAAAAATATCGCGACTCGATTTTCCGTCATTATTTCAGCGAAGACAAGACTCGACTGTTGACTTTGCTAAACGCGCTGCTCGGCACCGACTCCACCGATCCGAACGAGATCGAGATCAATACTCTCGAGGGCGCGTTCCTTAGCAGTTTTAAAAACGACATCTCCTGCATTTTTCGAGGGCAATTCATTGTTCTGCTCGAACATCAGAGTACATTGAATGACAACATGCCGACGCGCCTGCTGATTTTCAACATCAACGAAGGACAGAATGCGGAGCGCATTGCGCGGAGCCGACATCTGATGCAGTATTGTGTTTTTGTAAATCGCGTTGAGCGTGATCGGCGGGCAGGAGTGTCGTTGCAGAAAGCGATTGAAGATGCCGTGCATTATTGCGTTGAGCATGATATAATGACGGAGTATTTAACGGCGCATTTGTGGGAGGTGGAGAATATGAATTGGTACGAGTTCACCGACGAAGAAATTCAAAAAGCGATGCTTACGTACGAGCGCGAAGAAGGACGCGAAGAAGGACGCGCGGAAGGACTTGCAGAAGGACGCAATGAAGCGCTGATCGGTTCAATTCGCAACCTGATGGAGACGATGAGTTTGACAGCGCAACAGGCTATGACCGCGCTCAAAATTCCGAGCACAGAACAATCCAAGTACCTTGCGCTGATTTAGGAGGTTGTTTGATGAAAAAAATTTTAGCCGTCGACGGCATCTCCGATAAGGGCATCGAAATGCTCCGCGCGGAGTTTGAAGTCGACGTCCGCGACAAAATTTCCCACGAAGAACTTCTCGAGATCATTCCCAATTACGACGCACTGATGGTGCGCTCCGCCTCCAAGATCACCGCCGACGTGATCGACCGCGCCGCCAAACTCAAAATCATCGGGCGCGCCGGAGTCGGAGTCGACAACATCGACCTCAACGCCGCCACCGCCCGCGGCATTATCGTCATCAATTCGCCCGGCGGCAACACCATCGCCGCCACCGAACATACCTTCGCAATGATGCTGTCAATGGCTCGCAAGATTCCGATCGCCAATGCCACCGTCCATCAGGGGCAATGGAACCGCAAAGAATATGTCGGCGTCGAGCTCAAGGGCAAAACCCTCGGCGTCATAGGCATGGGCAGGATCGGCGCCGGCGTCGCCAAGCGCGCTATCGCCTTCGGCATGAAGGTCATCGGCTACGACCCTTACCTCAGCGAGGAGCGCGCAAATGATCTCGGCGTCAAAGTCGGCACATTCGACGAGCTCATTTCGACCGCCGATTTCATTACCGTTCATATGCCGCTCACCCCCGACACCAAAAATATGCTCGCCCTCGAGCAAATGAAAAAGATGAAAGCCGGCGTCCGCCTCATCAACTGCGCGCGCGGCGGCATCATCAACGAAAACGACCTCGCCGCCGCCATTAAAGAGGGTATCGTCGCCGGCGCCGCCATCGATGTTTTTGTCGAGGAGCCGATCAAACCCGATCATCCCTTGCTCGGGCTCAAAAATATCGTGCTCACGCCGCATCTCGGTGCTTCGACCGTCGAGGCTCAAATCGGCGTCTCGCTCGATGTCGCCGAAGGCATTCGCGCCGCGCTCAACGGGGAGCCCGTCGCTGCCGCCGTCAATATGGCGCCCGTCTCGCAACAGGTCATGCGCATCATCGCGCCTTATCTCAACCTTGCCGAACGGCTCGGCGGCACGATCCAAGCGCTCGCCGACGGCGCCGTCAAGAAAATCGAAGTCACCTACAACGGCGACATCACCGACGTCAACACCGGTCTTTTGACAACCGCCGTCGTCAAGGGGCTGCTCAATCCCGTGCTCGAGAAGGAAGTCAACTACGTCAACGCGCCGATGTTCGCCAAGGAGCGCGGCATCAAAATCGTCGAGGTCAAGCGCAAGGACAGCGTCGATTTCGCCAACCTCATCACCGTCACCGCTCACTCAAAAGGCAAATCCTGCACCGTCAAGGGCACGCTGTTCGGCACCGAGGGCAGGATTGTCGAGATCAATAATTTCCGCGTCGATGTCGACCCGCACGCGCGGCTGCTCATTTGCCCGCACATCAATCGCCCGGGCGTGATCGGAATGATCGGCACGCTGATGGGCGCGCGCGGGATTAACATCTCGGGCATGCAAGTCGGCAAGACGGAAATAGAGGGCACGAGCCTGATGGTGCTGACGATCGACAACGACATCCCAATCGATGTGCTCAACGAGGTCAAGGCGCTCGATGTGATCTTCGACGCGAAGCTCGTCAACTTCTACGCGGTTTGACGGGCGATGCCGATGTTCAAAAAACAGATGTTCGTGGTGCTGGCGATTGCGTTGATCGCGATCGTCGGCACAATTTACGGCGCGACCGAGGACGAGATCATCACGCTCGACGAGGGCACTCCTCAATCGGTCGAGAGGATTCCGAAAAAGATTTTCGTCTACGTCACGGGCGCGGTCAACAATCCGGGCATGGTTGAGCTCACCGGCAGCGAACTGCGCGTCGCCGATGCGGTCAACGCAAGCGGCGGGCTGCTTCCGACCGCCGATGTCGACAGTTTCAACATGGCCGAGACGATCTCCGACGGTCAGCACATTAGAGTGCCGGAGAAAATGGTTGCGCGCTCGATCACGCCC
Source organism: uncultured Selenomonadales bacterium (assembly GCA_946411735.1). Taxonomy (GTDB): domain Bacteria; phylum Bacillota; class Negativicutes; order Selenomonadales; family Selenomonadaceae; genus Quinella. Next base: position 34,020 of record CAMKFB010000006.1, on the reverse strand, counting down.
GAGGCTCCCGCGGTCGAATCAAGCGGCGGCTCGACGGGCGGCGCGGTCAACATCAACACGGCGGGACCGGACGAGCTTGACACACTCCCGGGGATCGGTCCGGCAATGGCGCAACGCATTATCGATTATCGACAGCTCAACGGCGCCTTCAAGTCGATCGAGGAAATTCAAAACGTGCGCGGCATCGGCGCAAAGAAATTCGAGAACCTTAAAAACAAAATAAGAATCTGATCAAAAAACGGGCGAGTGATCGCCCTTTTTTATTTCAATCGGAAGCCGAGCATGGTGATGTCGTCGGACTGTTGCGCGGCGCCGACGTATTCATCGAGCGCGCTCCGCACTGCCGCCAATATTTCTTCCACGCTCATCTGCCGCGCCTTCAATCGATTCAGCGCTTGCTCAAGTCGATCGTCGCCGAATAGTTCTTCCGCTTCGTTGAGCGCCTCCGTCACGCCGTCCGTGTAAAGGTATATCACATCGCCGCGCGACAGATCGATCGTCTCCTGCTCGAACTCCGCATCGTCCATCAACCCGAGCGCATAGTTCCGCGCGGAGCCCGTCAAATACTCAAATCGATCCTCCGACGCGCGGTATACCAGCGGAGGATTGTGCCCGCCGTTGACGTACGTCATCCGCCCCGTCTTCAGATCGATCAGCGCCACGAAGGCCGTCACGAACATCATCGCGTCATTGCCTTCGCACAGCTGCCGATTCGCCCGCGCCACCAATGTTCCCACATCGTCCGCGCCCGCGCCCGTCATCGCGAAGTTTTTCAGGATCGTCTTCGACACCATCATAAACAGCGCCGCCGGCACGCCTTTGCCGCTCACGTCCGCAATCGTCACCATCAGATGATTGTGGTCGAGCAAATAAAAATCGTAGAAGTCGCCGCCCACTTCCTTCGCCGCATGCATCGTCGCATACAACTCGAAATCCGTCCGATCAAAATCGAAATCCCGCGGCAGAAACGACGTTTGAATGTCTGTCGCAACGTTGAGCTCCGTCTCTATCCGCTCCCGATCCGCCGCCACCTTCGACACATTCTTCATGTACATCTTGAGCTCTTCGGTCATCGCATTGAAACACGTCGCCAGATGCTCCAGCTCATCGCCCGTCTTGACGTCGAGTTTCTTGTCGAAATCGCCGCTCGCTATGTCGCGCACGCCGTCCGATAACTCTTGGATCGGCTTGACGAATCGATTTGACAGCTTGACGCTCACGCGAAACAGCCCGTACATCACGCCGAGCATCAGCACCAACGCAACCCCCAACAGGAATAAAAACAGTCGCCCGAAATTATTTTTGAAGCCGTCGATCCGATCGAGGATGTTGCCGCGCGCGATCATCGCCGGCTCCGTCACCTCGCTCTTGTCGAGCACCGTCGCAAGACTCCAGCCCGCCGCTTCCATCGGCGCATACGCCACGTAATATCGCCGACCGCGCGACTCGATCTCCGTCACGCCCTTGACACCCGCTTGCATCAGCCGACCGATCGCCTTCACTCCGACGCCGCCGTTTTCGTCAAACAAATTCGCGCCCGTCACAAAATCGCCGTCAAGCTGCGTCGAATAAATCACCGCGCCCTTCGCGCTCATTATGAAACAAAATCCGCCGCCGCCGATCGCGCTCTCGCGAATCTGCTCGTAAATCTTCGTCGTATTGCAATCGAGCCCGACCACGCCCGCAAAATTCCCGTCGCCGTCGTAGTACGGCATCACGCACGAAACGCACGGTTCGCCCGTCATCGCCGCAATGTAAACGTCGGTGAACGCCGGATCCTCGACCGAAGCGCCCAATTTGTACCACGCGCGTTCCCGAGCGTCGTAGGTGCTTCGCGCGGGCTCCTTGCTCAGAGATGTGATCATCGTATTCGCCGGCATCACATCCGCCTTGAGCACGTAGCCGTTCTTCGACCCGACGAATGTGCACGGATTGTATTCGATGATCGTCTCAAGCACGTCGGCGATGTTCGATGTCAGTTCGATCTCCCGCCGAAGTTCCTCCGTCACGCCCCGTCGAGCCAGCTCGGGCGAGTAATGCACATACGGCGTCCGCGATAGGACGATCGTTTCGAGCGCGTTGGGCAAAATCCTCGGGCGATATCGCTCAGGCGTCGACAAAATTTGCGTCATCTCACGCGACAGCATCAGCACGTCCAGCCGCACATCCGTCAGATAATTGCCGATCAGCTGCGCGCGCACTTGATTGTCCTTCGACAGATTGTATTTCGCTTGCCGCTCCGCAAATTTTTCCGTGTAATCGGCTGCCGACGCGCCGAGCTGTTGACCGCGCGAGTCGAGTATGCGCCACGTCGTGACGATGCCCGTCAGCGACAGCAGCCCCATCGCCGCGAACGTCAGCAGGCTGCCGGCCAGCACCAATCGCAACACGCGACTTTGTATGTCGATGCGGTTTTGCCCGAGGAATATCGCAATCAGTCTCTCAAATTTCTCAATCATGCGCGCCGCCCCGATATTTCAATCCAATCATCGTGATATCGTCCGACTGATCCGCCGCCCCCACGTACTCGTCGAGCGACTTGCGAACCGCCGCCAATATCTCCTCCACGCTCAGCCGCCCCGTCGACGTCCGATTCAAACACTCCTCGAGCCGATCGTCGCCGTAAAGCTCCTCCGACTCGTTGAGCGCCTCCGTCACGCCGTCCGTATAAAGATAAATCACGTCGCCCGCCGACAAATCGATCGTCTCCTGCTCATATTCCGCAGCGTCCATCAGCCCGAGCGCATAGTTCCGCGCGGAGCCGTTGAGATATCGGAAGCGATCCTCCGACGCGCGATACACCAGCGGCGGATTATGCCCGCCGTTGACGTACGTAAATCGCCCCGTCTTGAGGTCGAGCACGCCGACGAACATCGTCACGAACATCATCGCGTCGTTGTTTTGACACAGCTGTTGATTTGTGCACGCCACCAGCGCCCCGACATCGCTCGAGCCGGTCATCGTCATCGCGAAATTCTTCATGATCGTCCTCGAGATCACCATGAATAACGCCGCCGCCACGCCCTTGCCGCTCACATCCGCAATCGTCACGACCAATCGATCGTCGTCGAGCAGATAAAAATCGTAAAAATCGCCGCCCACTTCTTTCGCCGCGTGCATCGTCGCGTACAACTCGAACTCCGATCGACCGAAATCAAAATCCCGCGGCAGCATCGACGCCTGTATTTCCGTCGCAACGTCGAGCTCCGTCGCAATTCGCTCCTTGTCCGCAGAGACCTTCGCCAAATTCGCCATGTATTTTTGAAGCTCGTCAGTCATCGCGTTGAAACATACTGCAAGATGCTCAATCTCGTCGCCCGTTCGGATTCGCAACTTCTTGTCGAAATTCCCGCCCGCAATCTCTCTCACGCCGTCCGTCAACTCTTGGATCGGCTTGACGAAATTGCCGGCAACCTCGGCGCCGCTCCTGACCATCACGTAAAGCAGCCGCGACAGCAGGATCAGCGCGATTATCGTCAGCACCGCAAACAGATTGCCGATGCTGTCTTTGAAGTCGTCCATTTGCCGCTCGATGTTGCGGCGCGCCACTTTCGCCGGCGCGATCACGTCTTCGGTCGCAACCATTGTGCCCAGGCTCCAGCCCTCGATGTTGATCGGCGCAAACGCAATAAAATATTCCTTGCCGTGTATCTCGACAAGCTCGACGCCCTTCTCGCCCGCCTTCATCCGATTGATCAGCGTGCTCAAATTTTTGTACTCGGCAAGATTTCTGTCGGTGCCCGCCTCGAAAATGCCGTTGTGTTGCGAAGACAGCAGCACATAACCCGCGCGGTCGACTATGAAATTGACTTCGTTGGAGCGCGCGCCCTCCTCGACGGTCACATTGTAAAGCGAATCGATATTGCAACCAATCGACACCACGCCCGCAATGCCCTCGGCGTCGTAATACGGCGTCACGCAATCAATCGTGGGATAACCGTCGGCGCTAATGTACAAATCCGTGTAAGTCAAGTCGCCGGCATTGATCGCGGCGCGATACCACGGGCGCTCGCTCGGCACAAAATCATTCATAAATTCTTCGGTGAAGACGACGGGATGAGTGTCGCCGACGTCGATGTCGACGCAAACGATGTAATCATGCCTCGAGCCGATCAACAGCGAAGCCTGATAGCCCTCGTAAAAATCATTCGCTATGACTTTGAGACTGTTGGCGATGTTGGAGGCAAGCGCGATCTCGTTTTCGACGGCGGGATTGCGATTTTGATCGAGCGCCCGACTGCGAAAAACGTAGATCTCGCCGGTATCGATTGATTGAACGCGCGGATCGGGCAGCGCGATCGGAGGATAATTTTGCGGCTCGGATAAAATTCTGTGCATCTGCGCGGCAATGTATTTGACGTCGATGCCGATGCTCTGCATGTCCGCGCGGATATGTCGCGCTTTGCTTTCGACTGTCATAAGCATATGCAAGCGCGCCTGATTTTCGGCGAATTGCTCGATGTACTCGGCGGCGGACTCGCTCAGCTCCGCGCCGCGCTCATTCAAAACGCTCCACGTCGCAATCACTCCGATCATCGACAGCACGCTCATCAGCGCGAACGTCAAAATCGAGCCGAAAAGAATCAGACGCAACAGGCGCCGACGTATGTCGACCTTGCCGCGTCCGAAAAATACTTCGACTATGTCTTTGAGCAGTGCCGGCATTTAGCTTTCGATGGTGAAGAAATCGATGAACCGCGTGACCTCGAAAATCTGTTTGACTTCGGGGCGCACGTTGCGCAGTTTCATCGAGCCTTGCTTGTTCATTTTCTTTTGAGCGACGAACAGCACGCGCAAACCGGCGGAGGCCACATAAGACAGTTCGGCGAGATCGAAGACGAGCTCCTTGACGCCGCCGAGGGAATTATTGATCTCCCTATCGAGATCGCGCGCGGTGACCGCGTCGAGCCGCCCGATCAGTTTGACGTTCATCGTCGAGCCGTTCAGTTCCTTTTTTATTTCCATTGATATCGTCCACTCCTTTATATTTTTTTTCCCGCCCACCCGCCCTATGCGCCTTGCAGGCGCCACGCTTACGGGGGCTGCCGCCCCCATTCGACTGCCGCCGCTTTCGACGGCGCCCGCATAAATTGATTACGCCTGCACCCAGATGCTCTGATAATTTTCCATTTCGCTCAACGCGTGCCGCGCTATGTTTCGCCACAACTGCGGCGCCTGCCTCAAAATTTTATTCATATCCTCGAGCGGAATGCGCAACAGCGTCGCCGTTTCGCTGACGACCTCCGCCGCCAACTTGCACCGCCGATTTTCGATCAGCACCGCCTCGTTGAGCGGCAAACCCGCCGTCACCATGTCGAGCGTGTTGAACCAGCCGTCGCCCGCGTCGATGTTGCGATTGACCATCCCGTCCGTCACGAGAATGAAATTCTTCGACAGTTCATCCTCCGATATTCTATCACCTTCAAAACGCGTGTCAAGCTGCGCAACCGGCAGGAACATTTGAAGCGTGCCCCTGTCGAGCCCCTGCAGAATTTGAATCTGCGAGATGATATCTTGGATTTTCGAGCGATTGTCGAGGATCAAGCGTTCGCCCGCCTCCAAGCCGAAGCGCATCGCCAGCCGCTCTTTGAACATCGACACCGCCAGCGCCCAATCCATGATCATATTCTGCAACGTCGACAGATACCGCCGCGTCAGCGTCATCGCCTCATCGAACGTGAGCCAACTTTCGTCGTACTTGAGCACCACCGACATCTCGTCATCCTTGAAATAAAAATGCAGCCCGAGTCGATCGTCCGTCGCATTCCAGTACTTTCGAGCGAGCAATCGGAGCGCGCTTTTCGAGTCCGCCTGCTCGAGAAATTTCTTGTCGGCGTCGAAATCGATGAAACTCAAAAAGTGATTGAACACCTTTGACGATCCGGACAATTCCTCCAGCGATGCCAAATCGAATCGGCTGTACGGTTGCGACACCAGCAACTGTTGAAACTGCGCGGCGATCAGTTGAGCAATTGACATCTCGGCGTCGATTCTCAAACGGATCGGGATGGTGCTGAACGCCATCGACCGATCGCGCGGCGGCATAAACGAACAGAACGCCACATCGTTGGAGTGATTAAATTCCTGCAGCATCAGCCCCCACGCCGTCTGCAGGATCGCCATCAGCATCAGCCGATTGGATTGCGCGCGCCGACGAATTTCGGAGGCAATGTCATACGGCACGACCGCCCGATAAACGTATTGATGCCCGCGCTCCTCCGACGGCTTGTAATACGGCAGCTGCTGATCGATCGGCAGGTTGGTCAAGATTTTCGACCAATAATCGCGGATCGACGACTCGATTTGCGGCTTCGCCAACAGGATTGCCGCTTCTTCCGAGAATTTTGTTCGATCTGAGGGCGGCAGCCCCAATTCGAGTACCTCGTTGAGAAAATCCTCGATAGAAAAATTTTCGTTGAGCAACTGCGACATGGTGACGAGCAAAATGTACTCGGTCGGCGCGGTATGCAGGATCGTCATGCGGAACAGGTTGTCCTTTTGAAGATCGAACCCGCGACGTTTGTCGGCGTCCATCAATCGTTGAACGGACGTGGTGATCTCACTGTCGAGGAGCTTCTGCAGATTTTGACAGACGATCTCGGGCAATTTGTTGCGCCCGTTGAATACGACCGCCATATTGACGTCGCCGTCCCCGACAAAATTCGTGCGCATCACATCATTTGAGGCGATCAGGCGGCTGATCGCCCGATTGAAACGAAGAAAATTAATCGTGCCGTCGAATTTGTAAAGCGCCTGCACCATCTGATTGGAGTATACGATCGCCCTCTCGTGATCGTTGAGTTCGCGCACGTATAAAATTCTGCCGGCGCCGGCATTTTTGTCGGACAACGAAAAGCGCCCGTAAATCTTCGCAAGCCTGTCGCTCACCGGCGTCGGCAAATCGCTCGGCTTCAGTTTTTGCATCCGATCAGCCCCCCAAAAAAATTTCAACACCGTTCATTTCTTTTTCGATCGGAAAAAATCCTGCAATAAAAAAGCCGCCGACAGTTGCCGACGGTTTTAAAATATGTCAGTTGAGCGGATTGTTCGTCGCCTTCAATCGAGAGATCGCTCGCGCCAACGCCAGTTGCGCCCGATCGATGTCGATCGACGCGGAGTCCTTCGGCGCCGTTTTATATGTCTCGATCCGCTGTTTCGCGCGTTGATACGCCGCTTGCGCTCGAGCCACGTCGATGTCCTTGGGCTCCTCCGCCGCCGACGCAAGGATTGTGATCTTCTCCGGCGTCACTTCCATGAAGCCGCCGCCGATCACCATGTATTCTTCGTCGCCCGCGCCGAGCCCCGACTTGATCCTCATCACGTGCGGCACCAGCCCCGTCACCAACGGCGCGTGGCGCGGCAGGATTCCAAGCTCGCCGCCCGTCGATCGGACGATCAGCATCCCGATCTCCCGATCGCATATCTGTCGGTCCGGCGAGACTACCTCGAGTTGAATGGTCGCCATTATGATCACTCTCCCCGATTACTTCAGTTTCTTCGACTTCTCGACCGCCTCATCGATGTTGCCGACCATGTAGAACGATGCCTCCGGCAGGTCATCATACTTGCCGTCGAGGATTTCTTTGAAGCCGCGAATCGTTTCCTTGAGCGGCACGTATTTGCCAGGCGAGCCGGTGAACGCCTCCGCCACCGCAAACGGTTGCGACAGGAAACGCTGAATTTTTCTTGCGCGGCTGACCGTCAACTTGTCGTCGTCGCTCAACTCTTCCATGCCGAGGATCGCGATGATGTCCTGCAGCTCTTTGTACTTCTGCAGCACCGCCTGCACGCCGCGCGCCACTTGATAGTGCTCTTCGCCGATGACGTGCGGATCGAGAATGCGGCTCGTCGAATCGAGCGGATCGACCGCCGGATATATTCCCAGCTCCGCGATCTGTCGGCTCAAAACCGTCGTCGCGTCCAAATGCGTGAAGGTTGCCGCCGGCGCCGGGTCGGTCAAGTCGTCCGCGGGGACGTAGACTGCCTGCACCGATGTGATCGAGCCCTTCTTCGTCGAGGTGATTCGCTCTTGGAGGGCGCCGACGTCCGTTGTCAAGGTCGGTTGATATCCGACGGCGGAGGGCATACGCCCGAGCAACGCCGACACCTCCGAGCCCGCTTGAATGAAACGGAAGATGTTGTCGATGAACAACAGCACGTCGCGCCCTTCGGCGTCACGGAAATACTCCGCCATCGTCAAACCCGTCAAGCCCACGCGCATACGAGCGCCCGGCGGCTCATTCATCTGACCGTAGACGAGCGCGGTCTTGTCGATAACGCCCGACTCGGTCATTTCCGTCCAGAGGTCGTTGCCTTCGCGCGTGCGCTCGCCCACGCCGCTGAACACCGAATATCCGCTGTGCTCGGTGGCGATGTTGTGAATCAGCTCCATTATGAGAACCGTCTTGCCGACGCCCGCGCCGCCGAACAGTCCGATCTTGCCGCCCCTCGAATACGGCGCGATCAGATCGACGACCTTGATGCCCGTCTCGAGAATTTGAGTCGAGGTCTCCTGTTGATCGAAGCTCGGCGCCTTGCGATGAATCGGCCAAAATTCTTTGTTGCCGACCGGCTTGGGATTTTTATCGACCGTCTTGCCGAGCACGTTGAATACGCGCCCGAGGCATTCGGGTCCGACCGGCACCTTGATCGGCGAACCGGTGTCGTCCGCGTCCATCCCGCGCACCAAGCCGTCCGTCGAGCTCATGGCGATGCAACGCGTCACGCTGTCGCCGAGATGCTGCATGACTTCGGCGATCAGATCGATCTCGACGTTGCCGGATTTGCCCGTGATGTGGATCGCGTTCAAAATCTCGGGCAATTCGCCCGCCGGAAATTCAACGTCGACAACCGCGCCGATGACCTGCACGACTTTTCCTTTAGCCAAAAATATCAACTCCTCCGTCAGTTGAGCGCGTTGGCTCCGCCGACAATTTCCGTTATCTCGTTGGTGATGCCCGCCTGCCGCACCTTGTTGTAGTACAGGTCGAGCTTGCCGATCAGTTCTTCGGCGTTGTCGGTTGCGTTCTGCATCGCGTTCATTCGCGAGCTCAACTCCGACGCCGCCGATTGCAACATCGCCGCGTAGATCACCGTCACCAGATATTGCGGCAGCAGATGACTCAGCACCGCCTCCGCCGACGGCTCGTAAATATACTCCGCGCGGAGCCCGCCCGATTGCTCTTCGCCGCCGCTTTCCTTTTCGAACGGCAGCAGCTTGACGACTTCCGGCACGCACGAGATCGCCGACACGAATCGGGTATAGACCATCACGATATTTTTGATGTCGCCGGTCTCGAATCGTTGAATCAAATACTCGGCGATCTCCTTCGCGTTCTCGTATTTCGGTTTTTCGCTGATGCCGATATAGCTCCGCGCAATATCGTAGCCGCGCAGCCTGAAGTGATCGCGCGCCTTGCGACCGACCGTCACCAGCGACACGTTTGACTTGTCCTCGACGCCGTTGACTTCCATCTGCGCGTGCGTCGTCTTAAACACATTGCTCGAGTACGCGCCCGCCAAGCCCTTATCGGCGGCCAGCACCAGGATCAACTTCTTGCCGTCCTCGTGCACCTCGAGCATCGGATGACTGAAGCCCTCGGTATGCGCCGCCACATTTTGAACGACCGCGCGGGTCTTTTCGGCGTAAGGTTTATTGGCGACCGCCGCCTCCTTCGCCCGACGGAGCTTCGATGTCGCGACCATGTTCATCGCGTTGGTGATCTTCTGCGTGCTCTTGACGCTCTTTATTCGACGACGAATGTCTTGTAAACTTGCCAAGTCAATTCACCGCCTTACTCCGCGTCCGTCTTGTATGCGACCGTGTCCTTGAACTGCTTGATTGCGTTTGAAATTTCGGCTTCGAGCGCGTCGTCGAGTTTCTTCTGCGCGACGATTTTCTTGCCGACCTCGGGATGCTGAGCGTGCATGAATTTGATCAGATCGTTGTCGAACTGCACGACCTTCTCCGTCGGGATGTCGACAAGGAAGCCTCTGACGGCGGCGAAAATCGTTATGACTTGATCCTCGACCGGCAGCGGCGAGTACTGTGCTTGTTTAAGCGTCTCGACCATGCGCGCGCCGCGATCGAGTTGCGCCTTCGTTGCCTTGTCGAGATCGGAGGCGAATTGCGCGAACGATGCCAGCTCACGATACTGAGCGAGATCGAGGCGCATGGTGCCGGCGACCTGTTTCATCGCCTTGATCTGAGCGGCGCCGCCGACGCGCGACACGCTCAAGCCGACACTGATAGCGGGGCGAATGCCGGAGTAAAACGCATCGGTCTCAAGCATGATCTGACCGTCGGTGATCGAAATGACGTTGGTCGGGATGTAGGCGGAGACGTCGCCGGCCTGCGTTTCGATGACGGGCAATGCTGTGATTGAACCCGCCCCGAGATCGTCGGAGAGTTTCGCCGCGCGCTCGAGCAGACGCGAATGCAGATAGAAAACGTCGCCGGGATAAGCCTCGCGCCCGGGAGGACGTCTCAACAGCAGGGACATCGCGCGATAAGCCGCCGCGTGCTTCGTCAAGTCGTCGTAGATGCACAGGCAGTGACCGCCTTGACCCTTCTCGTTGCGCTTATACATGAAATACTCCGCCATCGCCACGCCCGCATACGGCGCAAGGTACTGCAACGGAGCGGAGTCGGCAGCCGTCGCCGCCACCACGATCGTATACTCCATGGCGCCGTGATCCTCGAGCGTCTTGACGACGCGCGCCACCGTCGACGCCTTCTGACCGATCGCCACGTAGATGCAAATGCAGTTTTGCCCCTTCTGATTGATGATCGTGTCGACCGCGATCGCCGATTTGCCCGTGCCGCGGTCGCCGATGATCAGCTCGCGCTGACCGCGTCCGATCGGGACGAGCGCGTCGATCGCTTTCAAGCCGGTCTGCAGCGGCTCGTGGACGGATTTTCTGTCGGCAATGCCCGGCGCCGGATATTCGACGGGGCGCGCCTCTGTCGTGACGATTGCGCCCTTGCCGTCGATCGGGCGTCCGAGCGCGTCGACCACGCGTCCGATCATGTTTTCGCCGACAGGCACCTGCATGATCTTGCCGGTGCGCTTGACGGTATCGCCTTCCTCAACCTTCGTGTCGCCGCCGAGAATAACCGCGCCGACGTTGTCCTGCTCGAGGTTGAGCACCAGCCCGTAGATATCGTTGCCGAAGTCGAGCAGCTCGCCCGACATCGCCTTGTCGAGCCCGTGAATGTGCGCAATGCCGTCGCCGATCTCAATGACCGTGCCGACATCATCGACGTTCAGGTCGACGTTGTAATTCTTAATCTGATTCTTGATTATCGCGGTGATTTCTTCAGGATTAATCTTCATGTAAGGTCTTCACCTCTCTGTTCATTCGCCGACCATCAACTGCGCCCGCAAACTTTCGAGCCGCCCGCGAACGCTGCCGTCGATCCGCTTGTCGCCGATCTTGACTATCACGCCGCCGATGATCTCGGGATCGAGATGCGTGCGGAATTGAATTTTTTTGCCGCTGATCGTCTCGAGCTTCTTTTGAAGTTTCGCCGCTTGACCTTTCGTCAGCGCCCGCGCCGTCGTCACGTCCGCGATCAATATCCCGCGCTCCCGATTCGACAGCCGACGGTACTCATCCTCGATCGCCTCGAATATCCCCATCCGCCGCTTGTCGACCAACAGCAGCAGAAAATTGAACACGATCGGCGACAGCTCCCCTTGGAAGCACTTCGCGATGAGCTCCTTTTTGGCGGCGGGCATCACGTTCGGATTTTGGAAGAACGAGCGCGCCTCCGGTACGCCGAACAGTTCGTTGCGCACCGTCGCCAGCTCCTCACCGTATTCGACCAGCTTGCCTTCGTCCTTTGCGATCTCGAAAATCGCCGTCGAGTATTTCAGTGCCAATTGCAAGTTCAGCATGACAGATCACCGAGCTTTTCTTTGTCGAGCTGATTGATGAAGTCGTTGATGAGCCGATCATTTTCCTTGTTGTCGATATTCTTGCCGAGCACCTTGCCGGCGGCCAGCAGACTCAGCGCCACGACTTCACTGCGCATCTGCTCCATTGCCTGATTGCGTTCGCGCTGAATTTCTTCCTGCGCGGTCTTTTTAATCTGCTCGACATCGCGTTTTGTCTCGAGAATTTTTGCGTCGTGAGCGTCGCGCGCGGTCTTCTCGGCGTTGTCGATAATCTCCTGCGCCTTGACATTTGCCTCCTGCAGCGTTTGACGGTACTGCGCAAGGGTTTGTTGAGCTTCGCGCCGATCGGCTTCCGCCTTATCGAGATCGCCTTGAATTTTTTGCGAGCGCTGCTCGAGCAGGCGGCAGACGGGCTTATAAGCAACCGCACGGAGGAAGAGCACGAGGATAATGAAGTTGAGGATTTGCGCGAGGATCGTCGCATTGATCTCTATCAAAGTCTATCACCTCCGAAAAGCAATGCGCAGTACGCATTATCCAATCAGCGGATTGGCGTAGAGCATGATGAGCGCAACGACCGTGGCGATGATCGCCATTGCCTCGATCAGACCGACCGAGATGAGCGTGTTGGTGAAGAGAGTGTTCTTGGCCTCCGGCTGGCGGGTGATGCCGTCGATGAATTTGCTCGTGACAAGTCCGTCGCCGACGCCGGCGCCGATTGCCGCCAAGCCCATAGTGATGCCTGCTCCGAGGAGCGCTGCCGCTGCCATGATTGCATGTTCCATTATCAATTGCCTCCCAAAAAATTATTCGTTGGATTCCTTGATTGCGTTGGCGAGATACGCCGTTGATAACATCGTAAAAATAACTGCCTGCACTCCGCCGATAAAAATACTGAACGCCAACCACAAAACGGACGGGATCGGCATCCATATCGGCATGAGTTTCAGCAGCACGATGATTAAAATTTCGCCCGCCAAGATATTTCCGAACAGACGGAAGGCGAGCGTGATCGGTTTTGCGATTTCCTCAATCGCGTTGATTACCACAAAGACCGGCACCGGTTGAAAGAAGTGCGCGATGTAGTGAGTTCCTTTGAAATAAAGTCCGAGCGCGTGCACCATCACGATAACCAGCAGCGCGAGCCCGAGTGTCGTATTGAGATCGTTGGTCGGAGATGCCATCGTCGGCACCAACCCCAGCAGGTTCGACGTCAGTATGAACAAAAATAATGTCACGATGAATGGGGCGAGGAAGCGTCCTCTCGAGCCCATCATTGCATCGATCTGATCGTGCAGCCAGAGAACCACCATCTCGATGAAGTTCTGCCACCCGCGCGGCACCGCCTGCAGGTTGCGGACGGCAAGGCAGGCGATCACGGCGACGATCAGCATCGTAATCCAAGTCATGTGGAGCGTCTCGATGTTGAACGTCAAGCCCAAAAAACGTACGGTCTCGCGCACGCCAATTTCATGCATAAAATCACCTCCCTTCCGATCAATCTCGAGAGATTAATCGCCGTCGTCGAACAGCTTTTGAGTGTACGACGTCATGATCAATCCGAGCAGAGCCGCGGCGTAGAAGATCATGAAGCTGACGGCGGAGGTGAAGAAAATTTCCGTTGAGATGTGGACGGCGATATTGAACACGACGAAGACCATCAAAAGACGGAGCGCCAGCCCGAAGAGCCAGCGTCGTTTCGCGGTCGCCTGATCGAGACCGGCGATCGAGTGCAATCGAGCCGCGGTCGAGGCAACGTAAAACATTGCCAGCACGTAGCCGATTATCATCGCGCCGATCAGATCTGCTCGTCCGTTCGCCGCCAAGTTTATCACCAACAGCAGGGTCGCTGCCATCAAAAATTTCTTCACCCGTCTGATTGACGTCAGGATTATGTCTCTCATAGAAAATGCGTTTCGACACGAAAAAAAAATTCCCTGCAAAAAATTTTTTCGTCGAAACACTTGCCAATGGTGAAAGAACGTTGTAGAATTGCATCGTGAAGTTGATTAGATGATTGAGGAGAGGGTGATCGACATGGCAGTTGGAATCAACGGCGTCAACAGCGCATTGAATACTCTCAATCGCGCGCAGACCGCTTCGCAAAACACCATACAGCGCATCGCGACCGGGTCGAGATACCCGAACGCGAGGAACGGCGCTTCGCAGTACGCGATGGCGCAACGGATATACAATAATATCGGCAGCATTGCGCAATCGAATCGCAACACACAGAATGTCGGAGCAATGTTGCGTACGGCGTCCGGGGCGGCGAACAACACGGTGCAGGCGCTGAGCGGCATTCGGCAAAATCTGATCAACGCGGCGAACGGCACCAACAATGCGTCCGATCGTCAAAATTTGTTCCGTGAGATCGAGCAGCGTGTTCAACAGATCGACGTGAACGCCAACATTCAGTACAACGGTCAGAGGCTGCTGACGGGAAGTCGCAACTTGACGGTGGCGGGGTTCACCGGCTACGACAACGTTCGGATCAATGATCTTACGAGTCGGGGCTTGGGCTTGACGGACGATCAAGGTCGTGTTAACATCGATCTCAATGACAACGAGGCGATCCAAGCGTCGCTGGATCGAGTCGACAACGCGTTGAATGTGGCACGCGGGACGACGGGGACGATCGAGACGGCGATAGAGGATTTGGATTTTCAATCGGCGCTCGACGTGGAGACGACGCTTGGCGCTCAACAACAACGCTTGGATTATCAGGCAAGCATGTATATGACGATGGAGGAGAATGAGCTCAACGCTGCTTCGACAATTGACGACTCCAACATCGCTCAGGAAATTACCAATCTCAGATCGCAGCAGGCTCAAGAGCGGTTGGCGTTGTTCGCAACGCAGATGTTCAATCAGAACCGCGCAAGCATCTTAAACCTGCTCCGTTGACAGAGGCGGGCATAGTTCATCGGTAGAACGTCAGCTTCCCAAGCTGAAGAGGTGGGTTCGATTCCCATTGCCCGCTCCAATGATGAAATTAAATCGTTTATAATATAAAAGAATCCGCGCGAAGCGGATTTTTTAGTCTGCCGAGAATAAATTCATGTCGACGCCCGACAGAGAAGCAGTCGGCGCTGCCGATTGAATCACTCCCGATTGCCGAATGCTCGAGCGGCTGAACGTAACAAATGCCGCCGACTCTCTCGTCAGTTCGCTCATCGCGACCATGTCGATCGATCGACGCCCGCCCGCCGACATCGAGCGCATGAAATTTTGATTGCTCATGGGATTGTTAAGCTGAATCGAATCCTTCTGCTCGCTCAAATCCTCAACTTTTGAAATCCACAAAGGTCACTCGCCTCCCTGCGCCGCAACCTGCGGCGTTTTATTTTTTATCGGCGTCGACGGAAAAAATCTTAAGCCGCCGTGATTGCTTGATAAAAAATTTCGCGCCATGCTATAATGAGCAAAATTATGTTGCAAGAATGAAGGTGCGCATTGATGTTGAAAAAGTTTGCGGCGTTGGTGTTGAGCGCGGGACTCTTCTTCGGACTGACCGCTCCTGCTTCGGCGGCGCCGACCAACAATCAGCCCGTCGAAAAACCGATCCGAAAAATCGTGATCAACTCGGCAAGCCGAATGTTGTCGCTTTACGACGGCAGTGTTCGGATCGAGATGTTCCCGCTCGGACTCGGCAAGCCGTCGACGCCCACGCCCGTCGGTTACTACAAAATCAACACGAAGGAGATCGACCCGCCTTGGATCGATCCGTCCAATCCCGAATACGAAATTCCCTCGGGCGAAAGCAATCCGCTCGGCTATCGATGGATGCAGATTTGGGGCAATTACGGCATTCACGGCACCAATCGCCCCGACAGCATCGGGCATTACGTGTCGAACGGCTGCGTGAGGATGCGCGAGGCGGATGTCGAGCGGCTGTTCGACAAGGTTGATATCGGCACGCCGGTCGAGATCACCTACAATCGGGTGGTGGTCGAGAAGAACGCCGACGACGAGATTGTGTATTATATTTATCCCGACGGCTACGGTTGGCAGCCGATTGATGCGACGTATGTGAATAAGTGGCTGGCGCCGTACGGCGTGTCGGCGTTCGAGAGCGACGCGGATATCGAGAAGAAAATTTATGACTCGGACGGGGAGCCGACGTACATAGCGAAGGCGTATACGATCGAGCTCAACGGGCGGCGCGTGGAGAATTTCGAGCGGGACGGTCGAACGTTCGACTCCAAGGCGGTGGTGCGCGAGGGGATCACGTATTTGCCGGCGGTGCCGATAGCGATGGCGTCGAAGACGAAGCTGGAGTGGCGCGCGGGCGAGTCGACATTGCGGACGTCGTACGGCGAGGTGGTCGGGATCGAGCGCAAGCGGCAGTTGTATTTGAATGCGGACGATGCGATCGTGCTGTTCAGTCTCGACGGCGGGCTGCAGAATGTGGAGGGCGCCAACGGCAAGAGTCGGATATATCGGCTGCAGACGGTAGAGCGGCTGCCGATCCCCGACGAGCCTGATCCGAAGGACAAGAAGAAGCGGAAGAAGTCCGATGAGAAATCTTCGACAGAAGTAAAACCGGCGCCGACGGTCGAGCCGACAACAGAACCCAAACCGAAGGCGGAGATCGAGCCAAAGGCGGAGGCTCAATCGAAGGCGGAGACTCAATCGAAGGCGGAGGTCTCGCCGAAGGCGGAAGTCGAATCAAAAGCGGACGGCGGTGAGGAATGAAAAAATTTTTGTTGATCGACGGCAGCAGCGTTTTTTATCGCGCCTTCTACGCTCTACCCATGCTCTCGGCGCCCGACGGCACTCTCACCGGCGCCGTTTTCGGTTTTGCCAACATCACTCTCAAGTTGATTGCCGAGCTCCGTCCCGCCGCCGCTGCCATCGCCCTCGACGTCGGCAAGCACACCTTTCGTAATGAGCTTTTCGACGAGTATAAAGGCAATCGTTCCCAAATGCCCGCCGAGCTTTCTCAACAATTCCCGTTGCTCGATCAGTTTGCTCAAGCCGTCGGCATCAACACAATCGGCGTTGCCGGTTTCGAGGCCGACGACATCATCGGTACCCTTGCCGAGCAAGCCTCCGCGCGGAACTTTGAAGTGTTCATCGTCACCGGCGATCGCGACGCGCTCCAGCTCATCGGTCCGACCGTCAAAGTCATCCTCTCGAAAAATGTCGGCTCCAATCAGACTTACGACGCCGAAAAATTTGCCGCCGATTACGGCTTCGCGCCCGATAAGCTCGTCGATTATAAGGGACTGCGCGGCGATTCGTCTGACAACATCCCGGGCGTCAAGGGCATCGGCGACAAGACTGCCACGAAACTTATCCGTCAGTTCGGCTCGCTCGAAAATATTTACGACCGCATCAATGCCGTCGACTCCAAAAGCATCCGTCAAAAGTTGATCGACGGTGAAGACAGTGCGCGCCTTTCAAAGCGGCTGGCAACGATCGAGCGCGCCGTTCCCGAGGTCGTTTTCGAGCCCGAGGAGTTTGTCATCGCGCCCGATCTCATCAAAGCCGACGAGTTTTGCAATCGGCTCGCGCTTGCCGCCGTAAAGAAAAAAATCCACTCGATTTTCGACGCCTCCGACAACCTTTTCGGCACCGTCAACGCCGTCGAGGAAGAAAAGCTGCCGCCTTATGCCGTCGACCTTCCGTTTGTCTACAACCTCAAAAATATTCTTCACGCCCGCGTCGCGCTCGATTGCGATCAGATTTTCGACGTCGATCTGATGAGTTATCTCGTCAACCCGGGCGCGCTCGTCACGCTTCGCCCGTCCCTCAAAGAGGTCGGCGCTCAACTTTTGGAAAAACTCCGCGCGGAGGATATGCTCGATCTCTACAATCGGATCGAACTTCCTCTGGTCAAAGTGCTCGCCGATATGGAGGAGCGCGGCATTTTTGTCAACGTCGATCGGCTCGATCAAAAATCCGTCGAGATCGCCGAGCGCCTCAAGCGGATCGAGCAAAACATTTATGAACTTGCCGGTCAAACTTTCAATATCAACTCCACGCGGCAGCTCGCCGAAATCCTCTTCGATCAATTGAAACTGCCGCCCGTCAAGAAAACCAAAAGCGGCTTTTCGACGGACGCGGCGGTTTTGTTCGAGCTGCGCGACAAGCATCCGATCGTCGAGGCGATCATCAACCATCGAACGCTGTCGAAACTGCAGTCGACGTACATCGACGGGCTTCGGCAGTTCATTGACCCGAAGACCCATCGCGTCCGCACTCATTTCAATCAGACTGTGACGGCGACGGGGCGGCTGTCGAGCTCCGATCCCAACCTGCAAAACATTCCCGTCCGCACCTCGGAGGGGCGCGAAATTCGTTCGCTGTTCGAGGCGGGCGCGGGTTTTGATTGTCTGCTGTCAGCGGATTACTCTCAGATCGAGTTGCGGCTGCTGGCGCATATGTCCGACGATCAAAATCTGATCGACGCTTTCAACAGCGGGCAGGACATTCACGCGCGGACGGCGTCTGAAGTATTCGGCGTGCCGCTCGAGCACGTCACGCCCGATCTCCGTCGCAAGGCGAAAGCTGTCAACTTCGGCATCATCTACGGTCAAAGCGATTACGGGCTGTCGAAGGAGCTGGGTATTTCTCGCAACGAGGCGGCGGAGTATATCGAGAAGTACTTCGCTCAATATCCGAAGGTCAAAGAGTATCTTGACGCGACTATCGACTCCGCGCGGAGCAGCGGCTATGTCTCGACGATGTTCGGGCGGCGGCGCTCCCTGCCGTCGATCAATGATCGCAACTTCAACCGTCGGTCGTTGGCGGAGCGGTTGGCTATGAACACCCCCATCCAAGGGACGGCGGCGGATATCATCAAGATCGCGATGATTGAGACCGAAAAAAAGCTGGCGCCGCTCAAAAGCCGAATGATCTTGCAGGTGCACGACGAACTTCTGATTGAGACGGTCGAAAATGAGCTCGACCGCGTCAAAGAGATCGTTCGACGCTCGATGGAGGGGGCGGCGGCGCTCAAGGTGAATTTGGACGTCGACATCGCCGTCGGAAAAAATTGGGCGGAGGCAAAATAATTTCTCCCACCCACCCTTTGTTCCCTATCGGGAACCGGATTTAAAAGGAGATTATTCATGGCAAATAAAAATCCCGCAATCTCGATCATCATCGCAATGTTCAACGCGCAGCGATACATCGAAGACTGCCTCAAAACTTTGCTCTACCAGACCTTTCAAGACTTTGAAGTGATCATCGTCGACGATTGCTCCACCGACCGATCCGCCGAAATCGTCAAGTCCTTTATGAACCGATTCGACGGGCGCCTCCAGTTGATCAAGACCAAAAGAAATTCCGGCACGCCCGGACTCCCGCGCAATCTCGCGCTCAAATCCGCGCGCGGCAAATACATTACCTTCTTCGATTCCGACGACATGTTGACCAAGACCGCGCTCGAGGAGCTCTACAACCTCGCCGAAGAGTTTGATGCCGAAGTCGTCCACCCCGAACGTTATTACGAGATGCCCGACGGCTCCAATCACATCACGCCGCGCACTTTTCAAATGCCGCCCTTCGTCAAGGAGCCGACGCTCGAGACCGACGACCTTGGCGATCGCGTCGAGCGCTTCACTCAGAAAAAATTTTTGTGGTGGGCTTGCAATAAACTCTTTCGTCGTGATTTTTTGTTGAAGAACAAAATCGAATTTCCGCGCGTCGAGGTGTTCGAGGATATGTGTTTCTTCATTCAAGCGCTCGTCCACGCAAAAATTTACGTCCGCGTCCCGAACGTCGTCTATATCTATCGCATTCGCAACGACTCTATTTCGCATGACCCGCCACATCCCTTCGACATCACGCGCAATATGATCGACGTTTTTCATACGCTCGACAAATTTCTCTCCGCGCAAGACTTTTTCGCCTGCAATCGAAAATACCGTTTTATGTTGCTCGATTTTTTTATCCGGCAACGAATAAAGCTCGTCTCAAATAATATTTACGCGCTCAGCGACCCCGCCGAGATCGACGAATATCTCCGCCGAAATATCTTCAACGTCAAGCCCGCGGAGAATGTCGCGCTCACGTGCCACTTGTTCGATCTCGTCAACATCCTGAACCTCGAAATCGAGCGACTTCAAAAGGAGATTATTCATGGCAAATAAAAACCCCGCAATCTCGATCATCATCGCAATGTTCAACGCGCAGCGATACATCGAAGACTGCCTCAAAACTTTGCTCTACCAGACCTTTCAAGACTTTGAAGTGATCATCGTCGACGATTGCTCCACCGACCGATCCGCCGAAATCGTCAAGTCCTTTATGAACCGATTCGACGGGCGCCTCCAGTTGATCAAGACCAAAAGAAATTCCGGCACGCCCGGACTCCCGCGCAATCTCGCGCTCAAATCCGCGCGCGGCAAATACATTACCTTCTTCGATTCCGACGACATGTTGACCAAGACCGCGCTCGAGGAGCTCTACAACCTCGCCGAAGAGTTTGATGCCGAAGTCGTCCACCCCGAACGTTATTACGAGATGCCCGACGGCTCCAATCACATCACGCCGCGCACTTTTCAAATGCCGCCCTTCGTCAAGGAGCCGACGCTCGAGACCGACGACCTTGGCGATCGCGTCGAGCGCTTCACTCAGAAAAAATTTTTGTGGTGGGCTTGCAATAAACTCTTCCGCCGCGATTTCCTCGTCAAAAACAATATCAAATTCCCCAATATGACCAGTTTTGAGGATTTGATCCTGCTATTCTGCTGCCTCATCCGCGCCAAAAATTATCTCCGCGTCCCCAACGTCGTCTACATCTATCGTTTGCGCAACGACTCACTCTCGCACGGCGGGCGTCACCCGCTCGAGGTCGCCACCAATCTCATCGAGGCCGTCAAGGTCATGGACGGCTTCATGGGCTCGATGCAATTCTTTATCCAAAATCCCAAGTTCCGATATATGGCGCTCGACTACTTCATTCAAAGCCGCATCAACATCATCTCCCACGGGCTTTACACCCGCACTCAACCTTATGAGGTCGACGACATCCTTCGGCGCCGCATTTTCAACGTCAAGCCCAATGAAAACATCCCGCTCATCGCCTACCTTTTCGGCAACGCCAACGTCCAGCGGCTGCAGGTCGAGGCGCAACAACAAGAAATCGATCGATTGAAGGCGCTGCTCGCTCAATCGAACAAAATGGAGTGAAGGCATTGTACATTATCGCGGTGACCGGCGGCATCGCCTGCGGCAAGACCGTCGTTTCCTACGAGATTCGCAAGTACGGCGCCGAGGTCGTCAGCGCCGACCATCTTGTCTACAATATGTCCAATCCCGGGCAGCCGATTTACAACGCTTACGTCGAGCATTTCGGCGAAGGGATTTTGCAGGCGGACGGCAGGCTCGATCGGCGCTCGATCGCATGCCTGGTCTTCAACGATCCGCTCGAGAAGCAGTGGGTCGATCAGACCACGCATCCGATGATCCTAAGTCGCATCCGACAACAACTCGTCGAAGTTCAAGAGCGCGGCGCTCCGATCGCCGTGCTCGACGTGCCGCTGCTTTTCGAGGCGGGCTGGGAGTATCTTGCCGACGAAGTCTGGGTCGTGTGGCTCCAGCGCAGTCGGCAGTTTCGACGGCTGATGTATCGCAATCGGATCAGTTATCTCGAGGCGTTTGCACGCATCAACGCTCAAATGGACGTTCGCGAAAAGCGCTCGCGCGCCGACGTCGCCATCAACAACTCCAAAAACAAATACGAGCTCAAGAAAAAAGTTCAGCGTCTGATGCTCGCCAAGTTTCCTCATTTGACGCGTCAAG
This sequence comes from uncultured Selenomonadales bacterium, assembly GCA_946411735.1. Lineage (GTDB taxonomy): Bacteria > Bacillota > Negativicutes > Selenomonadales > Selenomonadaceae > Quinella. The sequence continues at coordinate 12,364 of CAMKFB010000006.1, read as the reverse complement.
GTCCGAGCATCGAAGAGGAGGAGGCGGAGTATCTTGCCGCCCGCGAAGCCAAAAAGCTTGAGGCAAAAAACGTCAAGGACGCAGAAACTGTCGAGGGTGATCAAACATAAATTTTTTGAAGCACTTCCGATCAAAGCGCTCGCGCCGTCATTTGCGCCGCTCGTTTAAGGTCGGGCTTTTTATTTTTGCGCTGCTCACGTTGATTTATCTCGTCGTGTGCAATCCCTTCGTTCAACGCGGCGTGTTTTATCCGTTCCGATATCGGGTCGCCGTCGAGCTCTACTCGAAAAAATACAACGTCGACAAGTATCTTGCGATCGCCGTCATGAAGAACGAAAGCGGTTTTGAGCCGTCGGCGCTGTCGCACAGCGGGGCGGTCGGGCTGATGCAGTTGATGCCGGAGACCGCCGAGTGGATCGCGACGCAACTCGACGAGGAGCCGCTCGAAGATATCAATCGTCTTTACGAGCCGGAGCTCAACATTCGCTACGGCGTGTGGTATTTGTCCGATCTCGAGCAGGAGTTTGACGGCAATGATGTGTTGGCGTTGGCGGCGTATAACGCGGGGCGGGGCAATGTGTGGCATTGGATCGAGCTGTACGGTTGGACGCATGAATTTGAGGATGTTGAGCAGATTCCGTTTCGCGAGACGCGTGATTATGTGCGGCGGGTGCTCGACAGTCGGCTCAAGTATCAAACATTCTACGAAGCGGAGGAGGGGGGCTGATGGAACTTATTAAGGTTGAAAAGAAGGAGATCGATCATTTTATAGGGCGAACCTGGCCTCCTCCGGGGGTCATAAAAGTATTGCGGTCGGCCGGCAGCTTTGAATATAAAAATTATGATGATCAGCCGATTATAATATTTTTGCCGCCGATCATTTTTAAGGACGGTTCCACAAAAAAGTTCGTTGCCGATAGGTTTAGAGAGTTCTTCTCTAAGGAAGTGCAGACGGTGCTGAGAGAGAAGCCGCCCGAGTCGGATGGACCGTTGATGAACGATCTGATAGGACAGTTGCACAGCGACGCTCCGATCGTCGAGCCCGAGCCGATTGTCGAGCCGCCGCCACTTCCGATCGTCGAAGAAAAAAAGCCGGCGCCGCCCCCGCCGCCTCCTCCTCCACCCCCGCCGCCCTCGACCGTCAACGAGATCATCTTCGGCAAAAAAATTTCCGGCACTCCAACCCCCATCGACGACCTCAAAATCGACGCGAAGAACATCGTGGTCGACGGCTTTGTCTGCAAGGACGATCAGCACGGCATCCGACTCACCACCACCAAAAGCGGCATCCCCATCGTCACTTTCGGCATCGCCGACAGCTCCAACGGCATCACTTGCAAGCATCTTTTCAAAACCGATCGAGACAAAGCCGCCGCGATCGTCGAGCGTCTCAAGAAAAATCGCCGCATCAGAGTGCGGGGCGCCGTCAAGGAAGATGACTATGTCCACGAAAAAGTTCTGATGTTCGACAGTATCAACGAGCTCGCGACGGTCGAGCGCGTCGATAACGCCGAAGTCAAACGCGTCGAGCTCCACGCGCATACCACCATGTCGATGATGGACGCGGTTGTGCCCGTCGAAAAGTTGATCGAGACCGCCGCGCGTTGGGGCTGGAACTCGATCGCCGTCACCGATCACGGCGTCGTCCAAGCATTTCCCGAAGCCGCTCAGACCGTCGAGAAGCTCCGAAAGAAGGGCATCGACTTCAAAGTCATTTACGGAATGGAGGGCTATCTGGTCGGCGACGACTATCAGCAGCGCTCCGCCAATCACATCATTCTGCTCGCCGAAAATCAGATCGGGCTCGAGAATTTGTATAAGCTGGTGTCGCTGTCGAATTTGAAGTACCTGCATTACAAGCCGCGCATTCCGAAAAGGATTCTGACCGATTATCGCGACGGGCTGATCCTCGGGTCGGCGTGCGAAGCGGGCGAAGTGATCCGCGCGATCGAGTCTCACGCATCCGATGAGAAGCTGCTCGAGATCGCCGCCTTCTATGATTATCTCGAGATTCAGCCGATCCACAACAATGATTTTCTCAAGCGCTCGGCGGATTATCCCGATATCGAGACCGATGACGATCTCCGTGCGATCAATCGAAAGGTGGCGGAGCTTGCCGCGCGGTTGAATAAGCCGTTGGTGGCGACGTGCGACGTGCATTATCTCAATCCCGAGGACTCGATCTATCGAACGATCCTCCAATCGGGCAAGGGCTTTACCGATTCCGATAAGCAGCCGCCGATCTACCTTCGGACGACCGAGGAGATGCTGGCGGAGTTTGATTATCTCGACAGCGACACGGCGTATGCGGCGGTCGTGACAAATCCGCGGGCGATTGCCGATCGGATTGAATTTTTAAAGCCGATCCCCGACGGGTTGTACGCGCCGTCGATCCCGGGCGCCGACGACGAGATTCGACAAATGACTTACGCTCGAGCGAAGTCGCTCTACGGCGATCCGCTCCCGTCGATCGTCGAGCAAAGGATCGAAGAAGAATTGCGCCCGATCATCAATCACGGATTCGCCGTGCTGTATCTGATCGCTCAAAAGCTCGTCAAGAAATCCAACGACGACGGCTATCTGGTCGGCTCGCGCGGGTCGGTGGGCTCGTCGCTCGTGGCGACATTGACCGGCATCACCGAAGTCAATCCGTTGCCGCCGCATTGGCATTGCCCGAAGTGTTTGCACTCGGAGTTCATCACCGACGGCTCGGTCGGCTGCGGCTACGATCTCCCCGACAAAATTTGTCCCGAATGCGGCTCGACGATGATCAAGGACGGGCATGACATTCCGTTCGCGGTGTTTTTGGGCTTTGACGGCGACAAGGTTCCCGATATCGACCTCAACTTTTCGGGCGTGTATCAATCGACCGCGCACAAGTACACCGAAATTCTCTTCGGCAAGCACAACGTCTACCGCGCGGGCTCGATCACGACCGTGGCCGACAAGACCGCCTACGGGCTGGTCAAAAAATATTACGAGGGCAAGGGGATCAATCGTCACAGCGCCTTCATCAGTCACATGGTCGAGGGCGTGGTAGGCGTCAAACGCACGAGCGGTCAGCACCCCGCGGGCATCATGGTCGTGCCGCGCGATCTCGACATTCACTACTTTACGCCGATCCAACACCCCGCCGACGACAAAACGGCGACGACGATTACGACGCATTTCGACTATCACTCGATCAGCTCGCGGCTGGTCAAGCTCGACATTCTCGGGCATGACGATCCGACGGTGCTCAAGATGCTCGAGGAGCTAACGGGCATTGACCCGACGACGATTCCGCTCGACGACAAGGAAACGATGTCGATCTTCAGCTCGACGAAGGCGCTGGGCGTCAAGCCCGACGAGATCGGCAACGCGACGGGGACGTTCGGCATACCGGAGTTTCGCACGTCGTTTACTCGACAGATGATCGACGACACGCTCCCGAAATGTTTCAGCGATCTCGTCCGCATCTCGGGGTTTTCGCACGGGACGGACGTGTGGCTCGGCAACGCGCAGGAGCTGATTCGCAGTAAGACGTGCACGTTGAAGGACGCGATCTCGGCGCGCGACGACATCATGATGTATCTGATTCATCACGGGGTGGATCGGCTGCTGTCGTTCAAAACGATGGAGTCGGTGCGCAAAGGCAAGGGCATCGCGCCGGATGTGGTCGAGGAGCTCAAAAAGCACGCGGTGCCGGATTGGTATATCGAGTCGTGTCAAAAGATCAAATATTTATTTCCGCGGGCGCACGCGACGGCATATGTGATGATGGCGTTTCGGATAGCGTATTGCAAGGTGCATCGACCGTTGGCGTATTACGCGGCGTATTTTTCGATCCGCGCGGAGCAATTCGACGCGAACGTGGTGATCAAAGGAAAAAATTTTGTGCGCGAGCAGATAAAGGAGCTGGAGCAATCGGCGGCGGAGAAAAAGCTGGACGTGAAGGGCGCCGACATGTTGGCGGTGCTGCAATTGGTGAACGAGATGTTCTGTCGAGGATTCGGCGTGCGACGGATCGATCTGTACAAATCGGACGCGTACAAATTTATGATGCTCGAGGACGGAAAAAATTTATTGCCGCCGATCGCGTCGTTGGCGGGGGTGGGACCGACGGCGGCGCAATCGATAGTGGACGCGCGCGCGGACGGAGAATTTTCATCGATCGAGGATTTGAAGTCGCGGACGGGGATCACGCGGACGGCGATCGCGGCGCTGCGTGAGCACGGTTGTCTCGACGGGATGAGCGAGAGCGATCAGATCGAACTGTTTTGAGGCAAAAAATTTTCCGCTCCGCGCGGATTTTTTATTGCAATGGAGTCGACTTCAGCTGATAATATTCGAGCAGAAGGAGGGGCATTGTTATGAATCGAAGAGATTTTTTCAAGCTGGCGGGTGCGGCGGCGCTGACGGTGGCGGGCTTGCCTCTGACGGGATGCGGCGAGAGCAAAACGGCGTCGAGTGCTCCCGTCGAGCCGACCGTCGAAAAGACTGTGGTGAGCGGCGACGCCTCGACGAAAGTTTATTTCTCGAAAAAGATCGACGCCAATCATCTGATCAAGCTCTACGATAAAATCGGCGGGGCGATCGACGGCAAGGTGGCGATCAAGGTGCACACGGGCGAGCCGCACGGTCCGAACATCATTTCGCGAGACATCGTCAAGGCGTTCCAAGCGCACGTGCCGAACTCGACGATCATCGAGGCGAATGTGGCGTTCGGAGGACCGCGCTCGACAGTGGCGGGGCATCGCAAGGTGCTCGAGACAAACGGCTGGACGTTTTGCCCGGTCGACATCATTGACGCCGACGGCGACGTGAATTTCCCGGTCAACGGCGGGCTGCACTTGAGCGAAGTGGCGATGGGTTCTCACTTGACGAATTACGACTCGATGATCGTGCTGACGCATTTCAAGGGTCATTCGATGGGCGGCTTCGGCGGTTCGCTCAAAAACATAGCGATTGGTTGCGCCTCGGGGGCGGTCGGCAAGCGGCAGGTGCACGGGCTGATCGATCACGGTCGATGGGTGACGGGGGCTCTGTTGATGGAGATGATGGCGGATTCGGGCAAGGCGATTTGCGATCACTTCGGCGATCGGATCGTATTTCTCAACGTGATGAATCGGCTGAGCGTGGATTGCGATTGCGCGGGCACGAGCGCGGCGGAGCCGACGATGGCGGATATCGGCATCACTGCCTCGACGGACATCTTGGCGGTGGATCAGGCAAGCGTCGATCTGGTTTATGCGGCGCCGGACAGTCATGATCTGGTCGAGCGGATCGAGTCGAGAGAAGGGTTGCGGCAGTTGAGCGCAATGGAAGAACTCGGCATGGGCTCGCGCAAATATGAGTTAATCACAGTCGCTTGAAAAATTTTTTGGAGGGATTTATTATGGACATCAATCGGAGAGATTTTTTCAAATTGGCGGGCGCGACGGCGATTGCTGCCGCCGGCGGTTTGACGTTCACCGGTTCCGAGGGCGGCTCGATCGTGCACGCGCAAGCGCCGGTGGTCGGTTCGACGCTCGTCAAGAAAAGCAGCGGCTCGACCGCCAAGGTCTACTTCTCGAAAAAAATTGACGTCGCGCATCTGATCAAGCTCTACGAGATGGTCAACGAGCACATCTACGGCAAGGTCGGCATTAAGCTGCACACAGGCGAGCCGCACGGTCCGAACATCCTGCCGCGCGATATGGTTCAGGCGTTTCAATCGCACATTCCCGACAGCAACATCATCGAGACGAACACGATGTACAACGGCGCGCGCTACACGACGGAGGGGCATCGCGCGACGCTCGAGACAAACGGCTGGACTTTTTGTCCCGTTGACATTATGGACGAGGAGGGCGGCGTCGATTTCCCCGTGGTCGGCGGGCATCACCTTTCGAGCGTGACGATGGGCAAGACTCTTCCGACTTACGACTCGATCGTGGTGCTGACGCATTTCAAGGGGCATGCGATGGGCGGCTTCGGCGGTTCGCTCAAAAATATCGCGATCGGCATGGCGAGCGGTCAAGCCGGCAAGCGGCAGGTGCACGGCTATACGCTCAAGGCGATGCCGCCGGCGGGGGATTCGTGGTTCAACGGCATCGACATGCCGCTCGAGGACAGATTTATGGAGCTGATGGCGGATTCGGGCAAGGCGACGTGCGATCACTTCGGCAAGCGGATCATATTCATCAATGTGATGCGGCGGATGAGCGTGGACTGCGATTGCGCGGGCACGAGCGCGGCGGAGCCGACGATGAAAGATATCGGTATTTGCGCGTCGACGGATATTCTTGCGATCGACCAGGCGTGCGCGGACATGGTCTATTCGGCGCCCGACAGTCATGATCTGATCGAGCGGATCGAGTCGCGCCACGGTTTGAGGCAATTGTCGGCGATGGCGGAGCTCAAAATGGGCAATCCGAATTACGAGCTGATCACCGTCAGCTGATCGAAAAAATTTTTTGGAGGGCGGAGCGTTGGGAAGGTTTAAATATTTGTCGCAAACGAGCGCGCCGATTTTGGAAGCGCTTGAGCGGATGAAGGCGGCGCGGCTGGTGCCGTTCGATGTGCCGGGGCATAAGCGCGGGCGCGGCAATCGGGAGCTGGCGGAATTTCTCGGTCAAGATTGCCTCGACGTCGACGTCAACTCCATGAAGATGCTCGACAATCTCTGCCACCCCGTCTCGGTCATTCGTGACGCCGAACAGCTTGCCGCCGAAGCCTTCCGCGCGGCGCATGCTTTTTTCATTGTCGGCGGGACGACCGCCGCCGTCCAAGCGATGATTCTCTCGACCGTCAAGCCCGACGAAAAAATTATTATGCCGCGCAACGTCCACCGCTCGGCCATCAACGCGCTGATCCTTTGCGGCGCCCGCCCCGTCTACGTCAATCCGCACGTCGATGAGCGGCTGGGCATTTCCCTCGGGATGAAAGTCGCCGACGTTGAAGCCGCCGTCAAGAATAATCCCGACGCCAAGGCGATTCTCGTCAACAATCCGACGTATTACGGCGTTTGCTCCGATATCGAACGCCTGGTCGAGCTCGCGCACGCAAACGGAATGAAACTCCTCGCCGACGAAGCTCACGGCACTCATCTCTACTTCAACGATCGATTGCCGAAGGCGGCGATGCATGTGGGCGCGGATATGGCGGCGGTGTCGATGCACAAATCCGGCGGCTCGCTCACGCAATCGTCGATGCTGTTCTGCTCGGAGGCGATTAACGTAGGCTACGTCCATCAGATCATTAACATCACGCAATCGACCAGCGGCTCCTACCTTCTGATGTCGAGCCTCGACATTTCGCGCCGCAATCTCGCGCTCCGCGGTCAAGCGATTTTCGACAAGGTGATCGATTTGGTCGAGTACGCGCGCTACGAGATCAACGCCATCGGCGGGTATTACGCTTACGGGCGTGAACTGATCGACGGCGATTCGGTTGCCGATTTCGATATCACAAAGCTGTCGGTATTCACGCGCCCGATCGGACTTGCCGGCATCGAGGTCTACGATCTTCTTCGCGACGAGTACGACATTCAGGTCGAGTTCGGCGACATCGCCAACATTCTTGCCTACGTCAGCGTCGGCGATCGGATGAAGGATATCGAGCGGCTTGTCGCCGCGCTCGCCGAGATCAAGCGCATTTATCGAAAGGACCCGTCGAAAATGTTGAAAGCGGAGTACATCGATCCGATCGTCGATTGCAATCCGAAGGAGGCTTTTTACGCAAACAAAAAGTCTCTGCCGATCGAGCAGACGGTCGGCGAGACGGCGGCGGAGTTTTTGATGTGCTACCCGCCCGGGATTCCGATCCTTGCGCCGGGCGAGCGCATCACGCAAGAAATTCTCGACTACATTCGATACGCAAAGAAGAAGGGCTGCCAGATCACCGGTCCCGAGGACATGACGATTCAGCGACTGCAAGTAATAGACGCACAACTTATTTGAAGGAAGGCTTACATTTTGGTACAAACGACTGTTAAGGAGCGCATCTGCTATGTCGAAATGCAGAATGCCGATCACTACAACTGCCTGAGCGAGCAGATGTGCGCGGAATTGATTGACGCGTTGAAGTACGGCTACGACAACGAGTGCGTGGGCATTGTGTTGAAGGCGCAAACCAAGCGCGGGGTGTGGAGCGCGGGGCATGACATTCACGAGCTGCCGCAAGACGGCACCGATCCGTTGGCGTTCGGCGTTCCGATGGAGCGGCTGTTGAGGAAGGTGCAGGACACATTCATTCCGGTCATTGCGTGCGTGAGCGGCACGGTTTGGGGCGGGGCGTGCGACCTGTGTCTTTCGTGCGATATGATAGTCAGCTCGCGCAATGCGACCTTCGCCATCACCCCCGCCAAAATCGGCATACCGTACAATGCGTCGGGCATCCTTCATTTCATCAATCAGCTCGGAATGAATAAGGCGCGCGAAATGTTTTTCCTCGGCACGCCGATCACGGCGGAGGATGCATTGAACGTGGGCTTGATCAATCGCGTCGCCGACCTCGACGAGCTTGACAAAGTTTTGGAGGAGCATTTCCTTGCGCCGCTCCGTCGAAACAGCGTGCTGTCGATCAGCGCCATCAAACGTCAGTTCCGCATTTTGAGTCGCGCCTCGACGGTTATCAGCGCGGAGAATTTCGAGCGCATAAATGCGTATCGAGCCCGCGTGTTTGCCGGCGAGGATTATAAGGAAGGCATCAACTCATTTTTGGAGAAGCGCGCGCCGCAGTACAAAGGCAAGGCGACCGATTTGGATTGAGCGGCTTGCAATCAAACGAAGCTTAACGCGACGGTCGACAAATTCAAGATTGAAAGGTGATCGCGCGCCACAGGATCATTGCGATCGATACCGCGATCAGAATGATGATCCCGAGCCCGTCGATCAAATTTGCCCACGGGAGCGTTCCCGCCATCATACCGACACTGCCGAAAAGGATGTTCACGAAGTTGATCATCGAGGAGGCGGTGCCGGTATTTTCTTTGACGCGATTTAGCAGGATGTTCATGCAAAGCGGTCGAGCGACGGCGCCAATCACGGTGAACGGCAGGAACGCCAACAAAAATCCGATTGCGCTCCAATGCCCCGCTGTCAAGACGAGCGCGCCGCTGATTGCCGGCACGATCAAACACAGGCGGATCATCGATTGCTCCGCCATGAAGTTTTTCAATCGAAGGTAGAGCATCGGACCCGCCACCGACGCCGCCGAGTTGAATGCGAAGAAGTAGCTGTACTGTTGGGGGCTGAGCGCGTAATGTTCGATGTAGACGAACGACGAGACGCTCAAATAAGCCATGTAAGGAGCGTGGGCGATGGCGAACATCAAAAGCAGGAGCATGAAGGATTTCTGTCGAGCGACGCCCGCCAACAATCCGATCGAGTGTAAGACGCTGCCGTGATATCGGCGCTTTTCGTCGAGCGTCTCGGTAAAGAGGAAGCAGAGGATCAGATTGATCGCGCCGAGCACGGTCAGTACGACGAACGAGCCGCGCCACGAGGTGAACGTCAACAGGAAGCCGCCGAGCAACGGCGCCGCCATTGGAGCGATCACGCCGAGCGCTTGAGTGATGGCGAGGATTTTGGACATGATCGCGCCGCGGAAGCAATCTTTTATGAGCGCGGTCGAGGAGGTGATCACCGCGCCCGAGCCGATGCCTTGAAAGATGCGTCCGGCGATCAGAATGTATATGTCGGTCGAGAGCGCGCACGTGATCGAGGCGAGAGTGTAGATCGAGGTGCCGAAGATCAAAATCGGTTTGCGCCCGAATTTATCCGACAGCGGTCCGAAGAAAACGATCGAGACGGCGAACATGAAGAAGAACACCGTCAAGGTCATGCTCACCAGCGCGGGGCTTGCCGAAAAAAACGCCCCCATCTCGGGGAGCGCGGGCAAGTATAAGTCGGTCGACAGCGGCGGGTACATATTCATGAAGGTGATGAACGCCGTCATCGTTTTTGCGTTTAAATATTTTTGTCGAGCCATAAATGTCAATGAGCGGAGTGCATATGATCCTTGAGGTCGACGATTTCGCCGTTCTTTTCGCGCTCGACCACAACCTCTTGGAAGTGGAAGCACTCCTGCGCAATGTCTTTGTTGAGGAGCAACAGGCAGATCAGGTTCGGAATCGCCATCAGCCCGTTCATCGTGTCGGAGAAGTTCCAAACGACGTCAAGGGTTTGCGTGGCGCCGACGAAGGTGATCACGCTGAAGAAGAAGCGGTACATGTAAATCACTTGGCGGTTGCTGATCAGATACTCGAGCGATTTTTCGCCGTAATATTCCCAGCCGAGGATAGTGGTGAAGGCGAAAAGCGACAGCGACAGCGAAACGATATACTTGGCGTACTCGCCGAAGACGGAGCTGAAAGCGATGATAGTCAACTGGGCGCCGCTGAATAATTTGCCGGTGGTGGGGTCGACGGTGCCGAGCATGCCCGAGGAGGAAATGACGAGACCGGTGAGCATGCAGATGATAATCGTGTCAAAAAAGGTGCCGGTCATATTGATATAGCCCTGGCGCGAAGCGTGGTCGGTACGAGCGGCAGCGGCGGCAATCGGCGCGGAGCCCAGGCCTGCCTCGTTGGAGAAAACGCCGCGCGCAACGCCCCAACGCATAGCCGACATCATACTGGCAACAACGGTACCGCCGACGCCGCCGGCAGCAGCCTCGGGGCTGAACGCCATGCGGAAAATCTCGGCGATGCCGGCAGGGAGATTGCCAATGTTGAGGAGGATCGCAAGGACGGCAAAGATGAAATAGAAAACCGCCATGCCCGGGACGATGATGCTCGAGACGGCGCCGATCGAACGAATGCCGCGCAGCAGGATCGACAGCGCGCAGATGACGAGGATCAAGCCGGTTGTGGTGGTCGGAATGGCGAAGCTGGTCTCGAGCGCGGAGCTGATCGAGTTGGCCTGAGTCATATTGCCGATGCCGAACGACGAGAACACGGCGAAGAGCGCGAACAGGAACGCCATCGTCCGACCGAAAATGCCGCCGATGCCGTTCTTCATGGCGTACATGGGACCACCCGCCATTTCTCCGACGGAGTTGGCCTCGCGATACTTGACGGCAAGGACGGATTCGCCGTATTTGGTCGACAAACCGAAAAGCGCGCTGATCCACATCCAAACGAGCGCGCCCGGACCGCCGAGCACCATGGCGGTGGCGACGCCGACGATGTTACCGGTGCCGACGGTGGCCGAAAGAGCGGTCGCCAACGATTGGAAGGGGCTGATATCGCCCTGATGATCGCTTTTGCGGAAGATCATTTTGATCGAGTAAATCAAATTGATCCACGGAAGGAATTTGAGACGGATCGTAAGGAAAATGCCGGTGCCGACGAGCAGCGCCAACATCACGGGACCCCAAACGAAATCGTTGACGTCATTAAGCAGTTGAGACAAGTCCAAAACGTTCATTCCTTTCGATTGATGAAATATTAACGGCGAAAATTTTATAATAAGTCAAAGGCAACGTCAAGGTGCTCAACTTTTTTTCGATAAAAATACATTTACGCGCGTGACATCTGCTCCTCGCCCCATCGATACAAATTTTGGAGTGCGGGCATCAGAGATTTTCCGCGCGGCGTGAGCGAATACTCGACCGTCAGCGGCGGCACCGAACCGAACTGTTTGCGCTCGACAATCTCGTCGCGCTCGAGCTCCTTCAAACACCGCGTCAACATGATCGGCGTGATCCCCGTCACCCGCCGCCGCAACTCGTTATACCTCAGCGGCTTGCAATCGTTTTCGAGCAGCCGCCACAGGATCGGTATCTTCCATTTGTGATTGAAAATGTTCATAGTGTAGAAGATCGGGCACTGTTTGTCGTAAATTGTCTCCTTGCTCATCTCATCACCGCTCACAAAAAACTGCCTTCTCGACAGCGTTTTGATTCGATTATATCATGGCGGCAAAATTTTTGAAGGGATTGACGGGCGATGAAAAATATTTTCGACGCGATGACGCTCAACCGATTGCCGCTCAAAAATCGGCTGTGGCGCTCGGCGACGTGGCTGGCGCTCGCCGACGACGAGGGCAATCTCACCAAGTCTTTGCTCGACACTTACGAAAGGCTTGCCGCGGGAGGCGTCGGCGCGATCATCACGGGCATCACCACCGTCTCGCCGCATGACGCCCTGCTTTACGGCATTGCTCAATTTCATTCCGATCGTTTCATCGATCAACATCGACGGCTGACTTCGATCGTCCATGAATACGACTGCAAAATTTTCCTCCAAACGGCGATTGTCGACGGGCGCGGCGCCGTTGATGAAAATGAGGTCGTCGCTCTTTTTCTCGACGCCGCTTATCGAGCGAAGGTCGCCGGCTACGACGGCATTCAACTTCACGCCGCCCACGGCTTTTTCCTCAGTCAATTCATCGAGCAC
>CAMKFB010000005.1 GCA_946411735.1 uncultured Selenomonadales bacterium | reverse complement strand
GATTTGTTGGGGGGGGGGGGGGGCTGTAACAAGTTCTGCGTCACCGCTTCGCTAATCAGCGCCCGCTTATATTCGTGTAACAACTCGATCTCGCGCGTGCGCAACTCGATCAGTCGTCGGATGTTGGAAGTGCGGGCGTCGAGGAAGGCGGCGATGGCGCGCTGCTCCTCCAACGGCGGCAACGGCAGCCGAAAATTTTTCAGCTTAGCATTATTAACGGCGGGAATCGGTCCCCGATTGTCAAACCAAAACATGTCGACGACGCTCAAAACATAATAAAAGAAACTCACACAGCCTTCACGCTTTAGAATAAATGCTTCGAGGTTATTATCAATGATGCAAGGAACTAAATTTATCTTGCGGTGATTCTTTTTCAGCGCCTCTCCGATTTTCGCGATCAAAATAGAATGAGATGGCACAACAGAATAGTGTTCGCGACGAACTGCGTCTTCGTCGACGTAGTTCTTTGCCGTCCGCAGATATTTATCGGCGCCGTTTATGTCGCTGACTTTGCAGAACGGATAATCGCCGCATGCTTTTCCCTGATAAATTTCTTTAAAGCCATTGCCGCCGACGATGTTGAAAACATATTTAAATCTGATCGTCTCCCAGTGGGCAGGAATTTTTCCGATCCAATCGATACCCGATTCTTTATACTCCATTATTCCCACCTTCGATCTCCGCCAGCAGCGCCCGCGCCTCTCGCTCAACGTCGCCGATCTCCTTCAACACCGCGCCGCTCGATCTCAATTCCTCCGCCCGATAAAAATACTTCGTAAAGCTCAATTCGTAGCCGATCACGATCGATCGCTCGTCAATCCACGCGTCCGGCACATACGGCTTGATCTCCCGCTCAAAAAATTTTTTAATGCCGCCCTCATAAGTCAACGGCACCTGCTCCGAATCCGTCAACGCCCGATCACATTCAAAACCACCTTTGCCGTCCGACACCGCCGCCGCATTTTCATCGACCGTCGTCAACAGCTCGCGGATCAATTTCTTGCGCGACATCGAGACGCTCCCGATCGATTTTTTCAGCGCAACGATAAATTTGTCGTAGTCGAGCAGAATATCATTGTCGACTTCTGCGCGGAATTTTCTCAGCGCGTCGGCAAAATTGTGATCCTTGACGTCGAGTTGAGCGATCCTCTCATCGTCGAGCACGACACGCAATCGGAGCGGGCGCATGATGTTGAACGACTTATAGCCGAACTCTTCATTGGCGAGCACGCGACTGAATGTGGGATCGGCTTTGTCGAAGGCAAGGTATATCTCTAAAATTTTATCGCGCTCCGCCACGCCGAACTCACAATTTTTTTGCCCGAGACTTTTGGTCAGCGCCGACTTGATCGAAGTGGCATCGATGAGCTGAACTTTACCGCGCCGCGCGGCACTTTTTTTGTTGGCGACAATCCAAAGGAACGTTCCGATACCGGTGTTGTAAAACATTTTCTCCGGCAGAGCGACGATCGCTTCAAGGTAGTCGTTTTCGATGATGTATCGACGGAGATTGCTTGCGCCCGAGCCCGCGCCGCCGGTGAAGAGCGACGAGCCGTTGTGCACCTCGACGATGCGACTTCCGAGCGCGGTCGAAGTTTTCATTTTGGCAACGTTATTTGCAAGAAAAAGCATCTGCTGATCGCCGATGTCGGGCAGGACGGAAAAATCGGCGCCGTCAAACGCAAAACGAAAACGCGCGTCAAAAATATTGTCCTTGGTTTTGAAATTCTGCCAGTCGCCCGCGCCGAACTCCGACTTCCACGACGTGCCGAAGGGAGGATTGCTCAACATAAAGTCGAACGTAAAACGCTTACCCAGCGCATTTTCTTTGAAACGATCGTTGGAGATGGTCGAGCCGTGTCGGATGTTATCCGCCTGCTCGCCTTCGCCTTTGAGCAGCATATCAGCCTTGGCGATGGCAAAGGTCTCGTCGGCGATCTCCTGACCGTAGAGATAAATCGAAACATCGCGCTTGTCGACGGCGGCAAGATTTTTGATGCTTTCCTCGGCGACGGTGAGCATGCCGCCCGTACCGCAAGCGCCGTCGTAAATCAGATAAGTTGTATCGCGAAGGCGCTCGGCGACGGGCTTAAAGGCAAGCTCCGACATAAGCTCGACGATATCACGCGGGGTAAAATGACGTCCGGCGTCGGTGACGTTGGTAGACTCGTTGAAACGGCGGAGAATATTTTCAAACAGAGTGCCCATCGCGTGGTTGTCGAGCGCCTCAAGTTTGACAGATTTGTCGGCGTTGAGCACGGGCGTCGGACATAAATTGATATCGGCGCTCAAAAATTTATCAATGAGCGGCAGAAGTCGATCGCTGTTGGCAAGCCGCTCGATCTGATGCCTGAACTGAAACTTATCGATTATGTCTCGAACATTTTGCGAGAAGCCGTCGAGGTAGGCGAGAAAATTATTCTGCAGTGTCTTTCGATTGTCGGCGCGAACGGTGCGGAGGGTAAACAACGACTGATTGACGAACGGCAATTTGAGCGCCTTGATCAGAGCGCTTTCCTTGTCATAATTGACGTCGATGATACCAAGCGATTTTTTAATCTCGAGCAAATGATCTCGATGCGGCTCAAGAATTGCGTCGAAGCGTCGAATGACGAGCATCGGGAGAATGACTTTGCGATAATCGCCGACGTCGTAAATGTCGACGAGAATTTCATCGGCGATATTCCAAATGAAATTTTCGAGAGTGTTAATGGTCGAGCGGTTCATTATTTTTTCGCGAACTCGAGCACCGCCTCCGACATTTGAGCCGGCTCGCAAACTTTGTCGTGCAACACCGCCGCCGTCGCCAATTTCGACAGCCCCGTCGGGATCGGTCGGCTCGTGATGTTGTTCAATCGATCCAATTGCCCGAACTCGCTCGCCTTCGACGGATCAATCCCCAGTGCCCTTAACACCGCCGGCGCAAATTTGTACGGTGACGCCGTCGACGCGATCACCAACGGTTTTTCGTCGCCCGTCTCTTGCCGATATTTCTCCGACACCACGAAGCCCACCGCCGTGTGCGGGTCGATGATGTAACGCCCGAATGTGTTAAACACATGCTTGATCCCCCGCAACGTCTCCTCCTCCGTCGCGAAGTTCGCGTAGAATATTCGATCCAACTTCTTCTTCAGCACCGTGTCGATCTTGAAACGCCCCGTCGCCGACAGATCGTCCATCATCTTTTTGACGCGGCGCGGATCGCCCGTCTCATGAAACAGCAGCCGCTCCAGATTGCTCGAGATCAATATATCCATCGACGGGCTCATCGTTCGATAAAATTCCCGATTGCGATCGTACACGCCCGTCCTGAAAAAATCCGTCAAAATGTGATTCGCGTTCGACGCGCATATCAGCCGATCGATCGGCAAGCCCATCCGCTTGGCGTAATACGCCGCAAGGATATTGCCGAAGTTCCCCGTCGGCACCACCATGTTGATCTTGTCGCCCAATTTTACTTGACCCGACTCGACCAAGTCAACGTACACCGATATGTAATACACGATTTGCGGCGCCAACCGCCCCCAATTGATCGAGTTCGCCGACGACAGTTTGATGCCCGCCTCCGCCAGCTCCGCGCGGATTGCTTTGTCGCCGAAAATTTTCTTGACGCCGTTCTGCGCGTCGTCGAAATTGCCTTTGACCGCAACCACGTTGACGTTCGAGCCCGTCTGCGTCACCATCTGCAGCCGTTGGAGATTGCTCACGCCGCCCTCGGGATAGAACACCATGATCTTCGTCTGCGGCACATCCGCGAATCCCGCCAACGCCGCCTTGCCCGTATCGCCCGATGTCGCCACCAGGATCAAAATCTGATCCTTCTCGCCGGTCTTCTCGAGCGCCTGTCGCATCAAATGCGGCAAAATCTGCAGCGCCATATCTTTGAACGCCGAAGTCGGTCCGTGCCACAGCTCCAAGATGCCGGTCACTTTCTTCTCGACTTTCGGCGGCTCCTCGACTTTCGGCTTGGGCTCCTCCTTCGGCGCGCCGCTCAATAATAATCCGTCGGCGGACTCCGTCTTCGATTGCGCTTCGGATTTATTTTCGACCGTCGATTGCTCCGCGTTCGGCGCCGGCGTCTTGTCGGTCAACAACACTACCAGCGGCGCCCGCTTCGTCGCGTCAAACCAATCATAGCCCAACTCCGCGCACTCGGCAAGCTCGTCGATCGTGTAGTCGGTCAAGAAACGATGCAACACATCAACCGCTCGCACTTCGTAGCGCTTCGGAATCAACCGCTCGAGCTCCTCAAGTTTGAGCTTCGGAATCGCCTCCGGCACGTACAAGCCGCCGTCCGGCGCAATCCCTCTCAAAATCGCTTGAGCCGAGGTGATTGCGTCTGACGCCTTCGCCTTGTTTCTCGTGCTGATGTATTTCATATGCAAAACTCCCCTTGGAAATTTTTTTTACGGTATTATATCACCAATCGCCATTATTTCAATTGTATTTTCGCCGCGCCTTTGCTAAAATGTCGTTTAATCATTAATGGAGATGGTAGATCTATGATCAGTTTTTTCTCGGTGTTGACTGTGGCGGCGATGTTATGCCTGTCGATTTGCGTGGGAGTGATTTCGTATAAGGCAATCCACGGGCAGCCGAGCATGCCCTTCATCAAAGCGGCGCTGGCGTGTTTGGCGGTGATTTTGATCTCGGCGGCGGTCGTCTTCAGTCAGAGCACATAAATTTTCTCGGTGAGGGAGTGACATGAAAAAATCCATACAATGGCAATTGATCACAATAATCGTCGGCGCAATCTTCGTCTCATTCGCCGCTTTCCTTGCCATCATGCGGTATTTCATGGTCGACGACTACAAACAGTTCATGCAGACCAACGATCTGCAGACGGCGCAAATTTTATCCAACCATATCGGTCAAGCGCTGGCGCGACCGTTGCGCCGTGAGCACTTGATCGCCTCCAATCCCTTGTTCATGGATATGCCTCCGAATCAGCAGCTGGCGTTGATCCGGCAGTTTTCGCTCGACGAGACCACATACGAGTTGTTCACGCTGCTGAATGCCGACGGCGTCGAGACGGTTCGCGTGGTCGGCAGTCTCGATTCGTTTCAGCTTCGACAGCGGCTTGAAAAGCTGGAAGAATTTCAACACATCTCGGGCGCATATCCCTCGCCGGTCACGGGCAATCTGATCTTCACTCTGCTGCAGCGGGTTGAGCGCGACGGAAAATTGACGGGCACGATCCTGTCGGATGTGAGTCTCAAATCGATTCAGGCGTTTTTGGATGACTTCAACGAGAAGAGCACGATGTCGGCGTATCTGATCGATCAGTACGGCACGGCGATTACTCAGCCGAAATTCCTCGGCGAGGGGCTGTTCAATTACGAGACGATGAAAGTCACGATCACGAAGATGAACGAGGATGACGAAAATACCGAGCGCAAAGATTTTCAAGCGCCGATCGGCTTGGTGCGATCGATGCAGGCGGCGCTCCGAGGCGGCAGCGGCGAGATGAATTATCGCGACGGCGAGAACAACGAGTTCTATTGCATCTATCGACCGATTCCGATCCCGTTCACCGACAAGCATTGGGCGTTGGTGCTGACACATTCGGAGCGGACGATCGCGGTGATGCTCAACAAATTGTTTTTGAGGGCGCTGATCGGCGGTCTGATCATATTGGCGCTGACGATCATCGTGGTGGCGAACGTGTCGAAGTCGCTGACGAAGCCGCTGCACAAAATCACGGAGATGGCCAATCGCATCCGCGCGGGCGATCTGTCGGGGCAACTCGAAATACAGAGCGACAACGAAATCGGAGTGTTGGCGGGCAATATAAATTACATGATCCAAGGGCTGCGAGCGACGCGTAAAAAATCGAAGGAAGCAGAGACGAAAATCAAAGCGATTGCGTATCACGACGCGCTGACGGGGCTGCCGAATCGGACGCACTTCCTGATTTATCTCCGATCGATGATCGACAAATCGATTCAGAGTCGGTTTTACGGGGCGCTGCTGTTCATCGACGTGGACAAGTTCAAAATGGTGAACGACACGTACGGTCATGCGGTCGGCGACGGCTTGTTGATCGCGTTCGCGAAGAGGATAATCGATATCGCGGGGCGCAAGGAGGTTGCGTGCCGCTTCGGAGGCGACGAGTTCTTATTGTTCCTGTTGGGCTATGACGCGAACGACACGCGTACGATTTGCGAGAAGTTGGTGAAGTCGATGCGGGAGCCGTTCGAGATATCGGGGCATAAATTTTCGCTGTCGACTTCGGTGGGGGCGGCGCTGTTTCCGAAAGACGCGGACAACATAGACGATCTGCTCGAGCGGGCGGACGCGGCGTTGTACGTATCGAAGAGGAGCGGGCGCGATCAGTATAATTTCTACGTTGATGGCATGGAGACGACGCCGATCGAGGACAGAGACTGATACCGCTCAATGGGGCAACGGATTTATGGGCGCCGCCGACGCTCCCACCCCCCGAGTGCGGCGCCCAACGGAGGATGATATCCCACCCTGCGTCGTCGGCGCCCGAGTCCGTGACGACGATGCAACCTCCTCGTCGGCGCCCGAGCCCGAGTCGTCGGCGCCCGAGCCCGCCTCGTGGCGACGATACCACGCCCTCGGCGGCGGCGCCCGAGCCCGAGTCGGTGGCTCCCTTATTGAAAAAATTTTTTTCAAGGGTGGGCGGGCGGGAGAAAAAAATTTTTTCCGTCACCCCGCAACTCACGGTCGGGACAAAAAAATATGGGGCTCAGCGCCCCTTTTTTGATCCCGTCAAGATTTAAATTTTGAACTGCCCTATCGCATTTTGCATGTCGGCGGCAAGATTCGCCAGCGCTTGAGACGCCGCCGCGATCTCCTCGTTCGATGCCGATTGAGACTCCGTCGCCGACGATATTTGCTGCGTCCGCTGCTCGGTCGTCTTGCTCGTCTTGTCGATCGTCTCCACCGCCTGCACTATGTTGTGCGCGCCGTCCGACACCGTCATCACCGAATTGTTGATGCCCTCGATCTCGCCCTTGATCCCGTCGACCATCTCCATGATCGCGTTGAATTGCACTCCCACATTCCGAATCGCTTCCGTCCCCGCGTTGACGTCGTCGGTGCCGCTCTTCATCGATTGCACCGCCTCCTCCGTCGCCGCTTGGATCGACGAAATTCGATCTCTGATCTGTTCGGCCGCCTCTTGAGAGGCCGTCGCCAATTTCCGTACTTCCTCCGATACAACCGCAAAGCCTCGACCGTGCTCGCCCGCGCGCGCCGCCTCGATCGCCGCGTTCAGCGCCAACAGGTTTGTCTGATCCGCTATGCCCGCGATCGTCTCCACGATCTGACCGATCTGTTTCGAGTTCTCGCCCAGCCGCTCGACAACCTCCGCCGACGCCATCACCGATTTTTCGATGCTGCCCATCTTGCTGACCGCCTCGTTCATCAGCGATTGCCCCGTCTTGGCCGCCTCCGCCGTCTTGTCCGTCGAAGTCGCCACGTTCGTCGCCTTCTGCGCCATCAGTTGAATGTCGCCGAACACCACATCCACGTTCGCCTTGGCGCCCTCGACCGACTGCATTTGCATCGTGATGTCGTTGCTCACTTCGCCGACCGTCTCCGCCACGTGTACCGCCGCGTCAGCCGATTGATGCGCCGACGCCGTCAGCTGTTCGCTCGACGCCGCCACCTGCTCCGATGTGGTCGACATCTGCGTGATCAGCCGTCGCAAACTGTAGCTCATCTCATTGAATGCCGACGTCAAGCTGCCAATCTCATCCTCGAAAAGTATCGGCAGGTCTTTAATTCGAAGATTGCCTTGCGCCAATTGCTTCGCGTGATGCTCGAGCGATGCCAACGGGCTGATGATCGACGCCGCCGTCCGTCCGCACACCGCAAACGCCAACAGCACGCCCACCACCGAGCAGACGATGAACAAATTACGCAGATGAATCGCCGGCTCGAAAACAAAATCGTAGGAGACCGCCAAACCGATTACCCATTTCGTTGTCGGGATCGTCGAATACGCGAACAGCTCATGCCCGCGCCGACTTTCCATCTCGAAATAGCCCGAGCCGTTGGTGACCATCTCGTTATAGTGCTCGCCCACGCCTTTGAGCTCTTTGATGTTGGAGTTGAGCGCCGCGTCGCCGTTGGTCGCCAAAACCATCCCGTTCTTGTCGAAAATGATGCTGGTGCCCTCATTGTGATAGTTCATCGCGCGCGCCTGATTCGCCAGAACCTCGAGCGAGATATCATTGCAGATTGCGCCGATAAATTGACCGTTCGCCTTGATCGGAGCGCACGCCGAAATGATCAACGAATTGAGGTAAGTGTCGACATAGGCCTCGGTGAAACTCAGCCCGCCCGTCGATTTCGCCTGCTGATACCACGGACGGCTCTTGGGATCGCGCGTGCCGGTGCTGTCGCCCGCCTTGTAGCTGGCGAAGTAACCGTCCTCGAGACCAATCGTCATCTCGGCGATATCCTTATCGGACTTGGCAAGGCAAAGGTGCTCGCGATTTTTGATCCGCGCCATATCGCCGTTGAACTCCGTCATCAGATTTGCCTCATGCTCGACGGAGGCGCCCTTCTCGTTGAGCCAACCCTCGAGCACATTTTTGTGAGATTCGACCACCGACAACAGCTCATTGTCGACGGAGGTGCCGAGACTGCTTTTGGCGTTGAAGTAGCCGACGACCGACACGATCGCCAGCAACAATCCGACCAAGCCGGTCAGGATCAAAAACTTCTGCCGCAATGTAAGATTCATCATTCCCCACTCCCCATATCCTGTGAACCTCGGAAAAAATTATTGTTTGATTACTTTCGAGATTACAATGAAAAATCCTTTCGACGGCGTTGCATTTTCTTGCGCCGCATTATAAAATCGACCCGAAAAAATTTTTGGGAGGGCTCGAAATGAAAATCGGAGTTATCAGCGATACGCACGGGCATGAGCAGCGCTTTGCTCGGGCGGTCGAAAAATTTTTCGGCGACGCCGATCTCATAATGCACGCCGGCGACGTTCTCTATCACGGACCGCGCAATCCCATGCTCGAGGATTACAATCCGGCGAAGTTGGCTCAGCGCATCAACGAGTGCAAGGCGCAGGTGATCATCGCGCGCGGCAATTGCGATTCGGACGTGGATCAGTTGGTGCTCAACAGTCCGATTCAGGCGCCGTATGCTTACGTTTACGCCAACGGGCGGCGGATTGTGATGACGCACGGAACGCATTTTACTTATTGCAACGATCCGTCCAAGCCCGACTGGTCGAAGATGATCGACGAAATTGCCAAGCAGGCGAATACGCTCCGCGCGGATATTTTCATAACGGGGCATATTCATAACAACATACTCGAGCGGCAGGGCGATGCGATATTGCTCAACCCGGGCTCGCCTTCGCTGCCGAACCGCGCGGATAAGAAACCGACGGTGGCGGTGATCGACGACGCGGCGATCAAAATTTTCGATCTCGACTCGGGCGACGAGCTCATGAGTCTCGAGCTTTGAACGATGTTTGAATGCGAACGGTGCGGTCAGTGCTGCCGACGAGTCGGGCGGACGATCCTCGCAGGGGAGTTGGCTTTGCCCGACGGCTCTTGCCGACATTTGGATAAGACGACGAACCTGTGCACGATTTACGCGGAGCGCCCGCTGATCTGTCGCGTCGATGATTTTTATGACGCCTATCTGTCGACGACGATCGAGCGCGAAGAATTTTATCGACAGAATAAAGATATCTGCCGCCAACTGCAATCCGAAAAGGATCAAAGGACGTAGTCCTTATGGGGTGGGCGGGCGGGAGAAAAAAACGGGCGCCGAACGCCCGCTAATTTTTTTTTAGAGTTTTTTCGAGCGGCGCGCTCTTTTCTCCGCATCTGCCTGCTCGAGTTGCGTCTTATATTTGAGCGCCTCCGCCGCCGCATTGCGGAAATGGCTCTCCGTCTCGTTGAGCTTCGTCCTCAACTCTTCGATTTCGCGCTCGCGCTCCTCAAGCGCCTCGCGCAATTCTTCGATCTCCTGCAGATTCTGTTTCATCTCGGTCCGATATCGATCGAGTTTCTCCTTCGCGTCGGAGTGCTGATTCGCCGTTTCGTCGATCTTATCTTTCAGATCAAAATTCTCTTTGTCGAGCTCCGCAATCTTGGCCTTCAGATCATCAACTTCCGTCGATGCCTTCATATCCTCGATCGCCCGCTCGAGCTCCGCAATCCGCGCCGTCTGCTCGTCGAACTCCCGCGCCGGTCTGTAACCGTCGAGATTCAACAGCCGCGCCTTCAAATCGATCGCGCGCTCATTCAGATATTCCTCGACAATGCGCTTGACCTCATTTGCATCCATTTTATATATGCCTCCTATTGATCCACGCGCCGAATGTCGGCGCCCAAGTTCACCAATTTCTCGACGAGATTGTCGTAGCCGCGATCGATGTGGTGAATATATCCGATCTGCGTTTCGCCCTCGGCCACCAATCCCGCCAATACGATCGCCGCGCCCGCCCGAAGGTCTGTCGCCTTCACTTGGCAGCCCGTCAAAAAGTCCACGCCGTGCACCATCGATGTCCGCCCGTCGATCTTGATCCGCGCGCCCATCCGTCGAAGCTCGTCGACGTGCATAAATCTGTTCTCGAACACCGTCTCGGTCACCATCGCCGAGCCCTCCGAGATCGTCAACATCGCCATGAATTGCGCCTGCATGTCCGTCGGGAACCCGGGATACGGCAGCGTTTTGATATCGACCGCTTTCGGTCGGCGATCGCACGCCACCCTGATCCCGTCGACATCCTCATCGACCGTCACGCCCGCCTCTTTCAATTTCGCGATCACCGGTTTGATGTGCTCGCTGATTGCATTCGCTATATAAACGTCGCCGCGCGTCATCGCCGCCGCGATCATATACGTGCCCGCCTCAATCCGATCGGGGATAATCGTATAATCGTGCGCGACCAATTTCTTGACGCCCTCGACCTTGATCACATTCGTGCCCGCGCCTCTGATCTTGGCGCCCATGATGTTGAGGTAATTGGCAAGGTCGACGATCTCCGGTTCCTGCGCGGGATTTTCGATCACGCTCAAACCCTCCGCCATCGACGCCGCCATCAAAATATTTTCCGTCGCGCCGACCGAAGGAAAGTCGAGATAAATCCGCGCGCCCTTGAGCCCGCCCGGCGCCTTCGCCTCTATATATCCGTGCCCTATCGATATTTGAGCACCCAATGCTTCAAAGCCTTTTAAATGGAGATCGATCGGTCGAGTGCCGATGGCGCAACCGCCCGGCAACGAAATTTTTGCCTCGCCCAGTCGAGCCAGTAGCGGTCCCATTATCAAAAACGACGCCCGCATCCGACGAACGAGTTCATACGGCGCGGTGATGTTTTCGATCGCCGACGCGTCGACGATCAGCTGACTTTTTTCGGGAACATGTTCGACCTTGACGCCGAGCGTGCGAAGCACTTCGCTGATCGTTCGGACGTCGTCGAGATTGGGGACTTCGTCGAGCACCGTCACTCGATCTTGACCGAGCAGGGTCGCGGCGATGGCGGGCAGTACTGCGTTTTTCGCGCCGCTGATCTTAACCGTGCCGCGAAGGGGGCGCCCGCCGTTTATGATCAATTTCTCCAAACTCGTCACCTCAAATTTTGTCGATGTCGATGGTGGCGTGAACCACGTTGTCAATTATATACCCCGTGTCAACCTTTGATTCCGCGGGAGTCTTTTCGAGTTTCTTGCCTTGCTTGGCGGCCTTCTCTTGAGCTTTTTTGGCGCGCTCGATCTCGCGCTTGAGCTCCTTATCGGTTTGCGGCTCGAGCACGCCGCCCGGCTCGACCACCAGCTCATTATTCTTGCCGCTGTTGAGGAAGCCGGTGATCTTCTCGCTGTAATCTTGCGCCGGCTCATTAATCTCCATGATATAACCGGCGTTCATGAGCAGTTGAGCGATCGGCACAAGCGCGCCGCCGTGCACGTCGAGCGTCAGCGGCCCCGACTTCATCGTGATCGGAACGGTGTACGGCACGACAATCGTCTCCTCTTTTTGACGGTAAGGACGGAGTTGCACGGTGAGATTGACCGTCTCGCCCGGCTTGACCTTCGGACGGTCGGGAACCGCCGACACGAGCGACGCCGTTTTTCTTTCGTTGTCGAGCGTCATATTGATGTCGATCGAAAAAATATCCGACTCGACGTTGGTATTCGAGCACACCAGACTCAGCGCCTGAAGAATTTCGAGCACGGCAACTTGCCCGACGTCGGAGCCGTTATAAAACATGTTCTGACGTTGGAGATTGCCGCTCTCGACCGCGTTGGTTTTGATGCCGAAATCGACCGTGACGGTGCTCTCGGCAAGCGAATCGGCGGTCTTCGACAGCGCCGCGTAGGCGATCGACGCGCCGAGCTTGGGAATAAGATTTTCGTTGTAAGCAATCGAGGCGTTGTACGATTCGGAACGGTTGAGGGACTTGTCGGTAACGTTGACGGTGATCGGCACGACGGAAGGGAATTTGCCGAGAATGCCGGCGACGCCCGCCTCACGATCCTGATTGATGCGACCGATGATGTTGCCGAGCTTGGCGATTTTGACGCCCGCTCCGTCGACGCCGTTGATGGTGCCGACGACGGCGGCGTCCGTCATGAAGAAGTTGACGTTGCCGGCGTGAGTAAACGAGTGACCGAAGCCGAGAATTTTTTTGTTATCGACGGCGGTGACGGTGCCGGTTGCAGCGACGGAAAAATCACCGAATACGACCGCCACACCCACCGGCGCGCCCGGCTCAAGCGAAGCATTGTAATCGATTTTGAGATCGTCCGAAGAGTTCTCGATGGTGTACAAATTTTTTACGCCCAACGGCTTGAGTTCGCGCGCTAAAAATTGCATCGCGTTCGCATCAAAGCCTCTGACGTAAAGAGCTTCTTCCTCGAGATCATCCTCGGGTTCATCGATCGGTTCATCGATCGGTTCATCGACGGGCTCATCGACGGGTTCCTCAATCGGCTCGTCCTCGGGCTCATCGATCGGTTCATCGATCGGTTCGTCCTCGGGTTCATCAATCGGTTCGTCAAGCGGCTCCTCCGTCGGCTCTTCTTCCTTCGGCTTGAGCGACATCTGTTGATATCTGTTCGCCGCCTTCGGATCGGGCAAATCCCACATCGGCAGCATATTTTCGATCGGCGTTATGAAAAATGTGTACGGGCTCATTTCCTTCAGCCCCGCGGCCAGCGCTCCGACCAGCTTCCCGTCGATATAGATCGGGCTGCCGCTCATCCCCTGCAGCACGCCGCCCGTCTTTTCGATCACGCGCCCCGAGGCCTTGGCCATGATCATCTTCGACGAGCCCTTGCCGTTATCTATCAATCCGATAATGTCGACGTCGAACGGCTCGATCACGCCCGAGTTCTCGACGACCGTATATGCCTTGCCGCTCATTCCGCTTTGAATGTTTTCGACCGGCATGATCTCGGGCATCGCCTCCGAGCGCGTCGGCAGAATGACTGTCATCATCATTGCCAACGACACAGCCAACTTTTTGAGCAAATCGCTTCACTCCAATCTGATGAATCAATTTAACATCGGCGGCATTATACCACACATTGACATTCAACCAAAAAATTTTCGCGCTGTCAATCTGTTTTTGACTTCTTCGA
The DNA here is from genome assembly GCA_946411735.1 of uncultured Selenomonadales bacterium. GTDB lineage: Bacteria > Bacillota > Negativicutes > Selenomonadales > Selenomonadaceae > Quinella. Next base: position 49,992 of record CAMKFB010000005.1, on the reverse strand, counting down.
CCGTGTCTGATAGAATTTCTGCAAACAAATTCGACGCGGGGATGTGATGTATTTGTTCGGCTTCCTGAAACGATTTTTCGGCGACAACAACGAGAAGGAAATCAAGCGCCTGCAAAAGACCGTTGACAAGATCAATGCGCTGGAGCCCTCGATGCAAAATATGACGGACGACAAACTGATGAGCTCGACGGATAAGTTTCGTGAGCGGCTTGCCAACGGTGAGACGCTCGACGATCTTTTACCGGAGGCGTTTGCGGTGGCGCGCGAGGCGTCGCGCCGAGTGCTGGGGATGCGGCACTTCGACGTGCAGTTGATCGGCGGGATGTGTTTGCACGAGGGCAAGATCGCGGAGATGAAAACGGGCGAGGGCAAAACGCTCGTGGCGACGCTGCCGGTTTATCTCAACGCGCTCGAGGGCAAGGGCGTGCACATGGTGACGGTCAACGACTATCTTGCGCGGCGCGATTCGGAATGGATGGGGCGGCTCTATAATTTTTTGGGATTGTCGGTCGGACTGATCCTGCACGACATGAATTTTCCCGAGCGCAAGTATGCGTACAGCTGTGATGTCACGTTCGGGACGAACAATGAGTTCGGCTTTGATTATCTGCGCGACAACATGGTGATTCACGAGGAGCAGATGGTGCAGCGCCCGTTGCACTACGCGATCGTCGACGAGGTTGACTCGATTTTGATCGACGAGGCGCGGACGCCATTGATCATCTCGGGACCGGGCGCGAAGTCGACGGAGATGTACGCGGTGATGGCGCGGGCGGTATCGACGTTGAAAGAAGAAGTCGATTACACGGTCGACGAAAAACAGAAGACGGTGGCGCCGAAGGACGAGGTGATCCCGAAGATCGAAAAGATGTTGGGGATCAACAATCTCTACGCGCCGGAAAATATCGAGCTGTCGCATTGCTTTACGGCGGCATTGCGCGCGAAGGCGCTGATGAAACGCGATCGGGACTACGTCGTGCGGGGCGATGAGATCATCATCGTCGACGAATTTACGGGTCGATTGATGGAAGGTCGGCGCTACTCGGACGGCTTGCATCAGGCGATCGAGGCGAAGGAGGGCGTCAAGATTCAGCGCGAGTCGCAAACGCTTGCGACAATTACCTTCCAAAATTATTTCCGAATGTATGATAAGTTGGGCGGCATGACCGGCACGGCGAAAACCGAAGAGGACGAGTTCATCAAAATATACAAGCTGCCGGTGGTGGTGGTGCCGACGAACAAGCCGGTGATTCGCGTGGATCATCCGGACGTGATCTACAAGACGAAGCGGGCAAAGTACAAAGCGGTCGGCAACGAGGTCGAGGCGATCCACGGCAAGGGACAACCGGTGCTGATCGGAACGACGTCGATCACGCAATCGGAGGAATTGAGCGCGATCCTTCGCAAGCGCGGTATACCTCACAACGTGCTCAACGCGAAATTTCATGAGAAGGAAGCGCAAATCGTGGCGGACGCGGGTCAACGCGGTGCGGTGACGATCGCGACGAACATGGCGGGGCGCGGCACGGATATCAAGCTGGGCGACGGCGTACCGGAGCTCGGGGGATTGTTTATAATCGGGACGGAGCGGCACGAGTCTCGACGGATCGACAATCAGCTGCGCGGGCGTTCGGGTCGACAGGGCGATCCCGGGGCGTCGAGGTTTTATCTGTCGCTCGAGGACGATCTGATGAGGCTGTTTGCGTCGGACAACATCGCGAAGGTGATGGATCGGCTGGGCATGGAGGAGGATGAGCCGATCGAGCATTCACTGATCACGAAATCGATCGAGCACGCGCAGAAGAAGGTGGAGGCGCGCAACTTCGACATTCGCAAGCATGTTCTCGAGTATGACGACGTGATGAATCAGCAGCGGGAGATCATGTACGGCGAGCGGCGGAAAATTTTGCGCGGGGAGAATTTGCGCGACAACATCATCGGCATGGTGAATCACATCATCAAGCAGGAGATGAATCAGTACGCGAACGAAAAATTATACCCCGAGGAGTGGCAGCTAGAGGAGCTGATCAAGGATGCGGAGAAAATTTATGCGCCGCCCGCTCGATTGAAGGTTGAGGAGCTCGAGAAGTTGAGTCGCGACGAGTTGAAGGATGAGCTCGAGTCGGTAGCGGAGGAAAGTTATCGGCAACGGGAGATCACGTTCGGCGAGTCGGTGATGCGGGAGCTCGAAAAAGTTGTGATGCTGCGCGTGGTCGACAACAAATGGATGGAGCATCTGGATCACATGGATATGCTTCGCGAGGGCATCAACCTTCGGGCGTACGGACAGCGCAATCCGCTTGTGGAATATAAGATTGAGGCGCTGGCGATGTTCGAGGAGATGGAGGCGGCGATCCAAGATCAGATAGCGGCGCTGATGTATCACGTGATGATCGCCAATCGAGAGGAGCAAAATCCTGAGGATGTGGTCAGCCACGAGAAGGAGCAATTGAAGGATCGATTGCAGAACGCCCAAGCGTCGCATGGCGACGAGGTGAGCACGGCGGAATCTCAAAAGCGGGATCGGACGGCGGACGGCAAAAAGGTCGGTCGCAACGATCCATGCCCGTGCGGGAGCGGGAAGAAGTATAAGAATTGCTGCGGCAAGGGCAAATGATCCGCGCGGAGGGATTTTTATGTCCGATCAGAGGGCTTATATAATACCGCCGGGTGCCGTGCGCGGCGCGAGCGTGGCGGAGCGGAACGCCGATTGCAGGCTCTACACGGTGAGCAGACTCAAATATCCGTTGGCGTGTCGACCGTATCAAGACGATCCGTTTTTGCTCAAAAATATTTTCGAGGAAGAGGAATATCGCCTGCCGATCGAAAATTTTGATCCCAAGTTCATCATCGATTGCGGGGCGAATGTCGGCTACAGCGCCGTCTACTTCGCCGTCACATATCCAAATGCGAAAATCATTGCGGTCGAGCCGGAGGCTGTCAATTTCAAGATGCTCGAGGGCAATGCGATGTTTTACGATCAGATAACCTGCCTTCACTCGGCGATTTGGGATAAAGAGGCGTACATCAAAGTCGTCGACGATTATAATTCGACGGCGGGCTTCACGACGGTCGAGACGACTGCCGACGATCCGCAGGCATTGAAGGCAACGAGTATAGGGCGTCTGCTCGAGGGTTCGGGCTTCGATCGGATCGATCTGTTGAAGATCGACATTGAGGGCGCCGAGAAAGAAGTGTTTGAAGCCGTCGATGTTGATGATTGGCTGTCGAGAACGACGGTCATTGCGATCGAGCTGCACGATCGAGTCAAGCGCGGCTGTTCGTCGGCGATGTTTCGAGCGCTTGCGCGATACGATTTTTATCTTGCGCTCAACGGCGAAAATCTGATATTCATTCGCGAGGACTATTTGAACTGAGGTGCTCGACGGCGACATCGAATGCGCGCAGTAACGTACGAGTGCGGGCGCGGCTCCGCGTCGGGCGCGCTACAACTCGAGTATGCTCGACGCGAACATTCTCAACAGAGGCGAAGACTTTGATGAGCTGCTCGAGACGTACGTCATCTTCATCACCGAGCGCGACGTCCTCAAGAAAGGGCTGCCGATTTATCCCATCAATCGTCGCATCGATGGGACGGGAGATATTTTCGACGACGGAACGCACATCATTTATGTCAACGGCGAGAACAGAGATGAGACGCCGCTCGGCTTATTGATGCGGGATTTCTTCAGTCGAGATGCCAATCAGATGAACGAGTCCGTCTTGAAAAAGCGGATGAAGCGATTTAAAGACATGAACAAAGGAGGGGTCACCGTGTCTGCTGTTATGCAAGATATCTACGATTTGGCTCGAGTTGAGGGGCGCGAAGCCGGGCTTGAGGAAGGACGTGCCGAAGTAATTGCCGAAATGATCATCAACATGATCAAACTCAATCAGCCCGTCGAGTTCATCGCCAAGGTTGCGAATATGCCCGTTGAAGCAATTATCGCCATCGGCAAGGCGCATGCCTTGCTTTGATTTATTCTAGAAGAACTGTTATATTCCGATTGAGCATGTTGATTTTGGCAGGAGATTTTTTATGAAACCAATCGAGATTGAAGGACCGACGATTGTTGCGGATTCGCACAACGAGGAGTATCATTTTTACTCAGTGAATTACATCAAAACACCGTTGATTTGTCGCCCTATTGATGAATGGTTGCTCAAGCCGATCTTTAGATATCGCGAGTACAGTTTACCCATGAAAGATTTTTCGCCGAGATTTATTTTGGATTGCGGAGGAAATATCGGCATGAGCGCAGTGTTCTTTGCAAACATATATCCCGAGGCGAAAATTATTTCGCTCGAACCCGATCCCAACAATTTTAAGTTGCTCAAACTCAACACTTCTCCTTATCCGAATGTCGAGTGCCGTCATTGCGCTTTGTGGGATAAGGAGACGAACGTTGAAGTGTTCGGGATTAACCCGGCCGCGTTCAGGACTTATGAGGTCGATGACGACGAGCCGAATGCGATCCGGACGACGACGGTTGCAAAGTTGCTTGCCGAATCGGGATTTGATGAGATCGATCTGTTGAAGGTTGACATCGAAGGCGCCGAAAAAGAGGTCTTTGGGGCGAACGATGTGCATGACTGGCTTTCAAAGGTTAAAGTCATTGCGATCGAGCTGCATGATCGATATAAATTCGGTTGCTCGAAAGCACTCTTCGGTGCAATTTCAAAGTACGATTTCTTTTTTCATATTCGCGGCGAGAACTTATTTTTTATCCGTGAAGAGCTGGTGCAAGATCAATGCGAGCAATTTGAAAAAACTTGGCGTGAGGCGATGACTCAAGCCAATATGAAATTGCCGCCCGACTCTTAAGGTTAAAATCAAAGGGTACTATAAAACGTAAAAGGGAAGTGACAATGTGCTTGAGGATTTGAAAGTGGAGCTGACGGCTCTGCGCGACAAGCTCAATGAAATGGGGAATTCACTTTGACATCGCTCGCAAGGAGGAAAAAATTGCGGAGCTCGAATACAAGATGGGCGAACCGACGTTTTGGGACGATCCCGAGTCGGCGCAGAAGATCACGCAAGAGCTGAGCGATATCAAGTCCGGCGTCGAGACGTACAAAAATCTCACGTCGAAGTACGACGACGCACAAACGCTTTTCGAGATGGGCATCGAGGAGGGTGATCAATCCGTCGAGCCCGACGTCCGCGCGGAGATCAACGAGATCAAAGCCGGTCTCGAGTCGCTGCAATTGGAGGTGCTCTTATCGGAGCCGTATGACGCCAATAACGCGATCCTTACGCTCCACGCGGGAGCGGGCGGCACCGAGGCGCAAGATTGGACGCAAATGCTGTTGAGGATGTACGTTCGATGGGCGGAGCGGCATGGTTTCGAGGTCGAGACCGCCGATCTCCTTCCCGGCGACGAGGCGGGCGTCAAATCCGCCGCGCTGTTTATCAAAGGGCATAACGCGTACGGCTTTTTGAAGTCGGAGAAGGGCATTCATCGCTTGGTGCGGATATCGCCGTTCGATTCCAACGCGCGCCGTCACACATCATTCGCCGCCTGCGACATCATGCCCGAGCTCGATGACGCCGTCGAGATCGATATCAATATGGCGGACGTCCGCGTCGATACTTATCGCGCCTCGGGCGCGGGCGGTCAGCACATCAACAAAACTTCCTCCGCTGTCCGCATGACTCATATCCCGACGGGCATCGTCGTTCAGTGTCAGAACGAGCGGTCGCAAATTCAAAATCGTGAGCGGTGCTTGAAAATGCTCCGCGCAAAGCTGTTCGAGATCGAGATGGAGAAGAAGGAAGCCGAACGCGCCAAGCTCGAGGGCGAACAGCAGAAGATCGAGTGGGGCAGTCAAATTCGGTCGTATGTGTTTCAACCGTACACGATGGTCAAGGATCATCGAACGGGCGAAGAGGTCGGCAACGTCCAGGCGGTGATGGACGGCAGTCTCGATAATTTCATTCGCGCCTTCCTCGCCGCGCGCGCCAATCACACTATCTAATCGAGGAGGGCTCGCCTTGAAAAAAATCCTGATCTTCTTCGGAATCCTCATCGCGCTCGTTGCTCTGATCGCGCAAATCGTTCTGCCGCAAATCCTTACCGGCATGCTCCGCGAACAAGTCGTCCGACTCACCGCATCGCAGGAAGTAAATCTGTCGCTCGACTCAAGCCCGCGCTTCATGATCGCCGCCGGTCAAGTCGACAGCGTTCATTGTGACGCCGCCAACGGCAAAATCGGCGATCTCGAAACCGCCTCGCTCGTGCTCGACGGCGACAACATCAAAGTCGATATGCCCGCCATACTCTTCGGGCTCAAGGACGGCAAGCGCTCCTTCGCCATCGACGAAGTCCTCAAATCCGTCGGCAACGTCGAGCTCAAGGGCACCGTCACCGAGGACAATCTCAAAAAATTTCTCATGGATAAATTCTCTCAGCTCGAAGAGCTCGAGATCAAAATGACGCCCGACGGCATCAACGCCCTTGCCAAGGCGCGCATCCTCGGGCGGGCGGCAAGCGTCGATCTCAACGGTCAAGTCATCGTCGACGGCGGCGACCTCTACTTCCACGCCACCGGCTTCAACATTCACAACGCCCTGCTCCGTCACATTCAGCTCGATAATTTCCTCGCCGATCTCAAAATCGTCGACGCCGATCAGCTGCCGCTCAATCTCCAATTTACCAACGTCGAATCGCAGGACGGTCAAACGCTGTTGACTGCAGTCAGGAACGCTCAATGAAAAAATTTCTTTACAACCGATTGCTGGTGCTCGCGATCGCCGTCGGCTTGATCGCGTCGCTTGCGATCGCCTTCCAACGTCACGAGGTCGAGACCAATAACAATCGCGTCGATCTCGCCGTCGATTATGACAGCCTCTGGAATCTCGCCGAGCGTGAGGGGCTCGACTTCTCCAACGTCCTCGCGCAAGCCAAGACCGCCGGCGTCACTTCACTCGCCATCTACGAGACCACGCTCGAGAAGCTCAGCCGTCAAGGGCGCATCGTCGCGCTCGCCGGCTATGATATCATCGCCAATTATTATAACGGCACTCTCGCCGATTACAATTGGCGCGCGCTTGTCGAGGGCGGCGCGATCGACCCCAATCGAATGTACGTCGCAAGCTCCGGCTCCGACAGCTATTTCGAGGTCAAGGACGATATCATCCGGCGCATCGGCACCGCGCGCGTCAAGATTATTCCCTTCGGCGAAGACGGGGAAGTGCTCGAGCTCCGCGCTCAATACGCGCCGTTTTTGACTGTCAAGCTCGGCATCCCGACTTATGAGCTCGAGATCGCTCGCAACGCCGGCTTTATGATCCTCGCGCGCCCGTCGAATTACCTGCAATGCAAGGCGGATGATGTCCGATCGGTTTTCGCGCGACTCGACGGTTATCCGATCTCGGCGGTCGTTTTCGACGGTCAACAGGTGCTCGGCGCATCGAATGTGATCGACACCACCGTCGGCGAAATGGCGCGCCGAAGTCTGACGCTCGGACTGATCGAGCACGTCACGCAACTGCAGTTTTATCCTCAGCTCGGGCTTGAGCCGCTCGCGCGCGGGCTCGGCTACGATCACACCGCGCGGCTTTACGCGATCCCGAAGGATGAGCAGCCGAAGTTGCCGATTGCGACGGCGGTCAACCGTTGGGCGACGACCGATCACGAGCGCAACATTCGCATCAACCTGCTTCGGATTTACGACAAGCCCGAGGACGAGATGACGCTGCTCGATACCAACATGAAATATTTTCGCGACACGGCGGAGGCGATCAAAGCGAAGGGCTTCCGCCTCGGCTCGGCGACGACTTTCGACAGCTATTATCCGTCGAGAATTTTGCGGGCGCTGGTAATCATCGGGACGGCGGCGGCAATCGTCTTATATCTCTCGCTGATCTCGCCGACCCTCAACGCGCGCGTCAAAGCGCAATGGATTTTGTTCGGCGCGCTCGCCGTCGTAATGCTCATCCCGATTCTTATGGGCGCGGGCGGCAAGGTTCGACTGTTCGCGGCGTTCGCGACGGCAAATATTTTTCCGGTAATCGCCGTTATCTGGCAGCTCGATCGCATCCGATTCATGAAGTTGCGCGAAAATCTCCGCCTCCGCAAACTCAAAGGCAAGATACTCAAAATCCGCACGCCCGTCTCGATCGTGCAGATCATCTTGACGGCAATCTTCGCGCTGCTCGTGACGGGCGCGATGTCGATGATCGGCGCGGCGTATCTTTCAGGGGCGCTGTCGGACGTGGAGTATTTCCTCGAGTTCAACATCTATCGCGGCACGAAACTGACCTTCATCCTGCCGCTAATCCTCGTGTCGATCGCTTACCTCCAGCGCTTCAATGTGGTCGACGATACCGATGAGCGCAACCTCCAAAATCTCAGCGCGCTCGATCAGATTAAGAAAATCCTCGACATGCCTCTCAAGATCAAAACTTTCGTCGGGCTGTCGATCGTGGCGATCGCGTTCATCATTCTGATCGCGCGAAGCGGTCACACCGCGGGCATGCCCGTGCCCGGCATCGAAGTAAAATTCCGCGCGGCGCTCGAAAATCTCTTCTACGCTCGACCGCGCTCGAAAGAAATTCTTATCGGTCATCCCGCGCTGATGCTCGGCATCATGGCGTTCTTCAAAAAATGGTCGAAGCCGGCGCTGATGATGCTCGTGATCGCCGCCACGCTCGGTCAAAGTTCGATGGTCGAGACCTTCGCGCATATGCGCACGCCGATTTTCATGTCGTTCATGCGCGGGCTCGACGGACTCATCGTCGGCGCGGCGATCGGTATTTTGCCCATTGTGGTCGTGAACGCCTGCATGCGTTTGAAAAATTGACAGCGGAGTTGACAGAGATTCGTGGTGAAGATAGTGATATCGGGCTATTACGGCTCGAAAAATGCCGGCGACGAAGCGATGCTCGCGGCGATGCTCGAGGTGCTCGGCGAGCTCGAAGATATTTCCGTCACGGTGATTTCTGTCAATCCCGACGACACCAAGCGGCGCCACGGTGTCGACGCCGTCCCGTGGCTCAATCCGTTTGCGATCGTCCGAAAAATTATCGGCGCGGATTTGGTCATAAGCGGCGGCGGTTCGCTCCTTCAAAACGTCACCAGTCGACGGAGCCTGTATTATTATCTTGGAATCATATTTTTGGCGCGCCTGTTGGGGCGGCGGGTGATGCTCTACGCGCAAGGGATCGGACCGATTCGCGGAGCGATGGCGCGGCGGCTGATGCATTGGATCGTTAACGGCGTCGATCTGATCACGGTTCGCGATCACGGTTCGCTCGAGGAGTTGTCTCGATTATCGATTGCTCGACCGAAGATCGTTTGCACCGCCGATCCCGTCTTGGCGATTCGTCCCGCGCCTTTGACGGTCGGGCGTGAAATCCTCCGTCGCTCGGGCGAAGGAAAATTTCTCGACAATCACGCGACGCTGATCGGCGTGGCGGTTCGACGGTGGCACGGTTGGGAGCGATGTCGGGAGCAGTTGGCGCGGGCGCTCGACGAACTTGCGCATGAGTTCGGCGCGCGAATTATTTTTTTACCGATGCAATATCCCGAGGACGTCCGCGCGGCGCGGGAGGTCGCTGCCATTTCGACGGTCGATTGCGATGTGCTCGACGAAGAATTTTCGACGGGCGAATTGTTGTCGCTGGTCGGCTGCATGGATTTATTGCTCAGCATCCGATTGCACGCGCTGATCTTCGCGGGCGTGATGAACGTCCCGATGCTCGGCATTTCTTACGATCCGAAAATCGATCGTTTTTTGGACTCGATCGGTGAGGCGCCGGTCGGCGGGCTCGAGAGTGTGACGGCGGCGCAAATCGTTCGCGCGGCGCAAAAAAAATTGAGCGCGGCATCGACGCTCCGCGGCTCAAATCTGTTTAAAAGTCTGCACGACAGGGCGCTCGAAAACGCGCGGTTGGCGATCGAACTGCTCAAGAGATGAAGGGCGCCGCCGACGCGCCCACCCACGAGTGCGGCGCCCAACATAAGACAGCATGCCCACCCTGCGTCGGCGCCGCCTGCCTTTTATTGAAAAAAATTTTTTCCGTCACTCCTTGTCACTCCGCGCGGAGCCGATAAAACGGTCGACGAAGGCGAAGACGCGCTCGAAATACGCCGCCGGATTTTTCGGCTTTGCGTCCGCATGCCCCGCGCCTTCGACCGTCCATTGTTCTTTGACCGGCGCGCCGCTCGCTTCGAACAGCCGCTCCATCATCGAGTGGTCGATCAATCGATCCGCGTCGCCGTGGATGAACAGCATCGGCACCTTCGTCGCGCCCACTGCCTTGATCGGCGCCGCCGACGACACCGACGCTCCCGTCTTGACGCCGCTCACCACGTCCACGCACTTCATGATCGGAAACTCCGGCAGCCCGAAGATCACTTGCAATTGATCTCGAAACATCTCGTAGGCGCTCGTATAGCCGCAGTCCTCGACCGCGACTTTGACGTTCGGCGGCAATTCCTTCCCCGTCGTCAGCATGACCGTCGCCGCGCCCATCGATACCCCATGCAACACAATCTCCGCGCTCGGATCGAGCTCGACGATTTTTTTGATCCAGCCGATCAGATCGTCGCTCTCGAAAAAGCCCATCGTGATGTACTCGCCCTCCGACTCGCCCGCCGCGCGCAAGTCGGGCGTTATCACATTCCAACCCCGCTCGAGATATGCCTCGGCGTAATCGTAGGCAAACGTCCGATCGCGTCCGTAGCCGTGCACCAACAATGCCCATCGATGCGAAGGCTCCTTCGGCGAAAAATGATCCGCCGCCAACTTCAGATCGTCCCTTGAGGTGAGCGTCCATAGCTCGCGCTCGAAAGGCGGAGCCGCCGGCGCCTTCAAGCTCGGATCGGCGATCTTCGCGCACGCCGGCGGAGGCGATCCGTCCTCGCCGCGTTGCAGCGCGTACACCACAAAATAGTCGCCCACCATAAATCCGATCATCAGCACGACCAACACTGCCGCCAAAATTATTTTCTTCAAAACCGTTTCCTCCAATCGTTTTAGGGAGTGATCATCTTCTTTGAATTCGTTTGAAACCATCCTCGTCACCGCCAACGGCACCCACATTCACGCCAAGACCGCCGGCCAGCAAAACTACGTCGATACCATGCGCGACAACTTCGTCACCATCGCCGTCGGACCCGCCGGCACCGGCAAAACTTTCCTCGCCGTTGCCGTCGCCGCGCTCTACCTTCGCATCAAGGACGTCAAAAAAATTATCCTCACCAGACCCGCCGTCGAGGCCGGCGAACGACTCGGTTTCCTCCCCGGCGATATGCGTGACAAGGTCGACCCTTACCTCCGCCCGCTCTACGACGCTCTTCAGGACATCCTCGGCTTCGATATGTATCAAAAATTTACCGCCAAGGGCATCATCGAAGTCGCGCCCCTCGCCTACATGCGCGGCAGAACTCTCAACGACGCCTTCATCATTCTCGACGAGGCTCAAAACACCACGTCCAAACAAATGAAAATGTTTTTGACCCGCCTCGGTTTCAATTCCCGCATGACCGTCACCGGCGACCTTTCGCAGATCGATCTCCCACGCGGAGTCACATCAGGTCTCGCCGAAGCCGTCGAAATTCTGTCCGATGTCAAGGGCGTCGGCATCGCTCGTCTCGACAGCGCCGATGTCGTCCGTCACGAGGTCGTCTCGCGCATCGTCGACGCCTATGACCGTTTCGAATCCAATCGAGGTTGATATGCCATGATTATTACCGATTGTCGCGACACTGTCAAAAATTTCGTCGACGCTTGGAGCGGGCGCGGCTCCGAAAAATCCGACGCCCAACTCTTTTGGCTCGCCATGCTCCGCGCGCTCGGCGTTGACGCTCCCGAGGCTTTCATCAAATCCGAAATGCCCGTCAGCGTCGACGACCACGCCTGCTTTATCGACATCTTCATACCCGCCACCAAGGTGCTCATCGAAAATAAATCCCGCGGCATCGATCTCGATAAGCCCGCTCAACAGTCCGACGGCAAGTTCCTCACGCCCTTCGCTCAGGCGAAACGTTACGCCGACGCGCTCCCTTATTCCCGTCGCCCGCGTTGGATCGTCGTCTGCAATTTCGTCGAGCTCCGCATCTACGACATGGATCGCCTCGACGAAATGACGCGCCGCGGCGAATCCTACAAACCCAATTCGATCGCTGTCGAGCGCCTTGCCGTCGAATATAAGCGCCTCAACTTTTTGATCGACCCCGAAGACGAGAACGTCGATCCGTCCGTCAAAATCTCCAAGCGCGCCGCCGAGATCATCGGCGATCTCTACCGCGCCTTCGGGCGCTTCGATCCCGTCGCCCTCAACAAACTTTGCGTCCGTCTCGTTTTCTGCCTTTACGCCGAGGACGCTTTTATTTTTGAGCACAATCAGTTCTCGAACTATATCCGTCAAGCCGCCGATCGCAGGCAGGCTCTTATCGATCTCTTTGTCGTGCTCGATCAGCCGCTCGATCAACGCGATCCCAACCTCCGCGCGGAGTTAGCGCAATTTCCTTATGTCAACGGCGATCTCTTTCGCGAATCCTCCGATGTGCCCGTCATCAATAATGTCATCTCTCACTACCTGCTCGTCGATGCCGGCGACGACGACCGTTTCAATTGGCGCGGCATCAGCCCCACCATCTTCGGCGCTCTTTTCGAATCGACGCTCAATCCCGTCACTCGCAGAACCGGCGGCATGCATTATACCTCCGTCGAGAACATTCATAAGCTCATCGACCCGCTTTTCCTCGACGACCTCTATGACGAGTTCAAAGCCGTCAAGCGCAAGCGCAAAAATCGCCGCCGCGAGTTGGAGAATTTCCAATTGAAACTTGCCGCGCTCAAATTTTTCGACCCCGCTTGCGGCTCAGGCAATTTCCTCACCGAAACTTATCTCAGCCTCCGCCGCCTCGAGAATGAGGTCATTCGCGAGCTCCACGGCTTGGGCGCCGAGTGTCACATCCTCGTCTCCATCGAAAATTTTTTCGGCGTCGAGATCAACGATTTTGCCGTCGCCGTCGCGCGCACCGCGCTCTGGATCGCAGAAAATCAGATGCTCCAAGAGACCGAAATGATCATTCATCGTGACCTCAATTTCCTCCCACTCACATCCGCCGCTCACATCATCGAGGGCGATGCGCTCACGCTCGATTGGCGTGCCGCCGTCGGCGAAGTCGATTATATTATCGGCAACCCGCCCTTCAGCGGCGCTCGTATGATGACTGCCGCCAACAAAGCCGCGCTCGTTGATGTTTTTGACGGTTGGAAGGGCGCGGGCAATCTCGATTTTGTTGCCGGCTGGTTCAAAAAGGCGGGCGATTTTATGAGCCGCAGTTCTTATCCGATTCGCGCGGCGTTCGTTGCCACCAACTCCATCACGCAGGGCGAGACCGTCAGTCTTATCTGGCGCAAACTTTTTGAGCTCATCCACATCGATTTTGCCCACAGAACTTTTCGATGGCTCAGCGAGTCGGAGGATATGGCGGCGGTGCACTGTGTCATCATCGGCTTCAGCGCCGCGCCCAATCCCAAGCCCAAGCTCATCATCGAGGGCAAGAAGAAAACGGTTGTAAGCAACATCAACGGCTATCTGCTCGACGCCCCCAATTTTTTTATCGACAGACGTACCACGCCGATCAGCCCCGTCCCAAAATTGATTTTTGGCAGCATGCCCAATGACGGGGGCAATTTGATCATCGAAGCCGACGACTACGATCAGTTTATTCGACGGGAGCCGCGTGCGAAAAAATTTATCCGACCGTTGCTTGGCGCTGAAGAATTTCTCAACGGCAAGAAACGCTGGTGTTTATGGTTGAAAGAAGCGACTCCCGAGGAGATTCAATCGATGCCGATGGTGGCGGAGCGCGTTGAGGGCGTTCGTCGTTCTCGATTATCGAGCAAAAGGGCGGCGACACGAAAGTTGGCGGACACTCCGACGTTGTTTGGCGAAATTCGACAGCCCGAGGAAAATTTTATCGTCATGCCGGAGGTTTCTTCGGGGCTGCGAAAATATATTCCGATCGGATTTTTGCCGCCGTCAATCATCGTGAGCAACAGACTGTTTACGATTCCGAAAGCCGATCTGTTTCACTTCGGAGTGCTGACGTCGATCGTTCATATGGCGTGGACGCGATTGACGGCAGGATATTTGGGGACGAGCTACAATTACTCGGGGACGGTGGTGTATAATAATTTTGTGTGGTGCGGGCGCTCCGCACGGATCGAAGAAACGGCGCGCGCCATTCTCGACGCTCGAGCGTTATATCCTTCGTGGACTTTGGCGGCGCTGTATGATGAGGCGACGATGCCGGCGGAGCTTCGTTCGGCGCATGAGGAAAATGATCGAGCGGTGCTTGCCGCCTACGGCTTCGACGAGACGATGTCGGAGGTGGAGCTGGTGACGCGGCTGATGGAAATGAATCGCCGCCTTGTAACCGCTCCGCGCGGAACCGACAACGTTTGACAAGGGCGGGCGCCGGCGCGTGGGGCGACGGGGGTGACGAGAAAAAAATTTTTTCATCCCGCCCACCCTCCCTTGAAAAATTTTTCAATAAAGGCGGGGCGCCGCCGCCACGGGTGGGCGCGCCGGTCTCAGTTGGGCGCCGACCACTGTGGGTGGAAGTGGTGGCGGCGCCCCCCAAAAAAATGCGACGCTCTACATGAACCGCTGCCTGACAGAGAACGGGGAGGATTGACATGGCAACGAACAGCTTTTTGAAGAACATCAACATTAAAGGTCGGTCGCAAACCCAAAAATTGGTGAGTGCGCTCGAGCGCTCCGAGTCGAATCGCGGCAAGGAAGTGACGATGAACCGTTCTGTCGTGGAGATCAAAGGCGACGCCATTAAAGATTTTTTCAAAAGAAGGCATCGTAAATGATCGGCTATACGAAGATTAATTTACGAGACATGCTCGAGACGATGGACGCGGCGGAGATTAAAGACATTCTTGCGGATTTTTATTGTCCTCAAAACAAAGACGTGGAGGAATTTCTGAAGAACAAAGCCGTGGAGTTTGCCCGACAGGGAATAGCCTCGACGTATTTGGTGTTTGCATCGTACAAAGAGGAGTCGGTGTTGGTCGGATATTTTGCGCTGGCGTCGAAGCATTTTCACGTCAATCCTTCCGACAAGAAAAATAAAATCAGCAACACGCTAAAGAAGCGCATAGCAAAATTTGCGACGTACGATCAGAGTCTCAATAAATATATCCTTGCGGCGCCGCTGATAGGCCAGTTTGGAAAGAATTTCAGCGGCGGATACAACAAGTTGATCACCGGCGACGAACTGTTGAAAATTGCATGCGACACGGTGAGAGAAGCGCAACGAATTATCGGCGGCAAGTTTGTATATCTCGAGTGCGAGGACGTTCCGAAGCTGATAGATTTTTATACCGGCAACGTGTGATTTTGGAAGTCGGGAATTGGACGGCGACGAAAAGAGCAAGTTCACCGGCAAGTATTTGATACAGATGCTGAGATATCTGGGGGACTGATGAATGGAGATCACAATCAAAGTAGATCCCGAGGGGCTTGAGTTTGACGAAGGTTTGCGCGCGGAGATCGAGCGGACGGTGCTAATGATGGGCGAGCTGTACGACGCCGCCGAGTGCGAGGTGAGCATCACCTTGACGGACGACGAGCACATTCACGAGCTCAATCGAAAGTACCGCGGGATCGATCGAGCAACGGACGTACTGTCGTTCGCGCTGCACGAGAGCGACGAGCCCGCGATCATCTTCGAGGACACCGAGTCGCAAGTCGATGTACTGGGCGATATCGTGGTGAGCGTGGAGCGTGCGCGGGCGCAAGCGCTCGAGTACGGTCATTCGTTTCGACGCGAGCTGATATTTTTGATCGTGCACGGGATGCTGCACCTGCTGGGCTACGACCACATCGAAGAGGCGGATCGATTGGAGATGGAGGCGGAGCAAAAATTTGTGATGGCAGAGCTGTCAATCGGACGGGAGTGATGAGCGATGAAAAAATTTTTATCGGTACTGCTGACGGTGATGTTGCTGACGGCGGTGACGGCGTTGGCGAAATCGGATGAGTCGGCGGCGCAAACGCGTGCGGAGATCAGAAACATGTCGGCGCAAACGCTGGAGCGGCTCTACGAAAAATATCCTGCGGCGCGTCGAGTGATCCAAAATTGCTACGCGTATGCGACGCTGTCAAATTCGGGCGTGAAGGTGATCTTCTTCGGCAACGCTCGAGGGCGCGGGCTGGCAGTCAACAACGAGACGGGTGAAGAAGTCTTTTTGAAGATGCGCGAGGTGAGCGGCGGGCTCGGGCTGGGCGCGAAGGAGTATGATTTGATCTTCGTGCTCGAGGACAAGGAGGCTTGGGACTCGTTCGTGGCGGGCAAGACACGATTCGGCGGTTCGGCGGAGGCGACGGCATCGGACGGGGTGAGCGGCGGCTCGATCGAAGGAGCGAACATCGCGGCGAAGGGCACGTGGGTATATCAGATGACGACGAAGGGCTTGACGCTGGAGGCAACGCTCAAGGGCACGAAAATTTACAAGGACAAGGACCTCAACAAAAAATCGGAGGCGTGATGAGTTATGTCGAAAGTGATATTGGCGGCGCTGGTGCTGCTGCTGTCGATGGCGGCGCATGAATCGACGGCGTCGGCGGAGGAATCGGTATCGACGTTATCGGTGAACGGTGAGGGCGTGATCGAGGCGGCGCCGGATCGAGCGACGATCTCAATCGGAGTGGTGACGCAGGATCGGGACGCGTCTCGAGCGCAA
This sequence comes from uncultured Selenomonadales bacterium, assembly GCA_946411735.1. Taxonomy (GTDB): domain Bacteria; phylum Bacillota; class Negativicutes; order Selenomonadales; family Selenomonadaceae; genus Quinella. Next base: position 33,273 of record CAMKFB010000005.1, on the reverse strand, counting down.
TCGGAAAATGCGCGGGCGGCGCAAGGTATCGTCAGCTCGATAGCGGGGCTGGGCGTGGATCGACGGAGCATACACACGAGCGATTACAATTTTCGACCGAGCTATCGACAGGAGGACGGTCGGCGCAACGAGATTAACGGCTACGTGGTGAGCAACACGGTCAACGTGACGGTGGATAATCTTGAGCTGATCGGCAAGATAATCGACGCGGCGCTTGCCAACGGCGCCAACAATATCAACTCGTTGGATTTCGGATTCAAGAATAAGAAGGAGCTGCAGGATCGAGCGTTGACGGCGGCGATCAAGGACGCGCGTCGGAAGGCGGATTTGGCGGCGTCGGAGTTGGGCGTTCGGATCGCGGGAGTGCAGAACGTCAACATCGACGCGGGCGGCTTCTACGGTATGCAACGGAACGCAAAGATGATGGCGACGGCGGAGATGGCGATGGACGCGGCGACGCCGATCGAAGTCGGGACTCTGACATGCTCGGCGGCGGTGCACGTCACATTCATCTTGAGCAGATAAATTATCCCACTCGCCCACCCTTTGTGTCTTGCAGATACCGGCTGATGGGGGCGCCGCCGACGCAGGGTGGGCACCTCGTACTCAGTCGGGCGCCAACCGTCGGGGGTGGGAGCGTCGGTGGCGCCCTTATATAAATGGGCGGGAGAAAAATTTTATGACAGTAAAAGATCGGAAGCGCCTGCCGGCAATCGAATACATGCGCGGGATATCGATGCTCGGCGTGATCGGCATTCACATCGGCTCGCAATACCTTTCCAATCCCGCCGCCAACATTCATCTGGTCGCACTTTTTGAGATCGTCACCCGATTCGCGGTGCCGATTTTCTTTTTCATCTCCGCCTTCGGACTTTTTTACAAGCTCGACCTGAGCACGGAGTTCGATTACGGGCAATTTCTTCGACGGCGATTCAAGACGGTGCTGATCCCCTATCTGACGTGGTCGCTGTTTTATCTTGCGCACGACGGTTGGTTTTATAATGTCGGCTTCCCCGCTCCCGAGTACCTTGCGCGCATTTTGTTTTTCGGCATCGCCAAGTATCAACTGTACTTCCTCGTGATCCTGATTTGGTTCTATCTGCTGATGCCGCTGTGGATTGCGCTCGTCCGTCGGATCACGCCGCGCGGATTGACGGCGCTGTTGATTTTTCAGATCGCGCTCGACTACTTCTCGAGCTACAATCAAACTTTCAACGCTTACGTCTATTCGCTGCCGACCGATGATTGGTGGCGGTGGTTTTTATTCTTCCGATTGAATTGGTTCGTGCCGCTCTACATTTTCGTGTTCATCCTAGGAGGTTGGCTCGCCGTTCGATGGGAGGAGTTCGAGCGATTCATGCGCTCGAACGTCGCGCCGATCTCGATCGGCTTCGTCGCAACGCTGCTCGGCATGCTCGCGCACTATTATTACATCATATTCATTCGAGGGCTGCCGGCGGAGGCGGCGATCAACATCGCGCATCAGCTGTCGCCAATCGGCATCCTCTACACGATCGCGGCGTCGATATTTTTCTTCATGCTGTTCTCGACGGTCGACTTCGGCGCAATAAAAAAAGCGCTGTCACTTTTCGGACGGCACTCGTATTTCGCGTACCTCGTCCACCCGCTGGCGATCACGTACCTCGTGCTCGGAATCCAACGGGCGGGGCTGCTGTTGACCGCGCCGGTGGCGATCGGATTATACTTGGCGACGGCGGCGATATCGTTGACAAGCGCGGCGGCGTTCGCTAACATTGGCAAGACGATCCCAATCGTCAACAGATTGACAATCGGAAAGTGATTCGAGATGAAAAAATTTTTAACGGCAGTGCTGTTGATAATGTTTTCGATGACGACGGTCGAGGGCGCGGCGCGAGTGATCGAGCGGGGCTCGGCGTCGACGGTACACGCTCAATCGATTGAGGACGGCGAAGAAGTTCGATTGCCGCCGATGGATTTGCCGTCGATGACGGAGCCGCCGCCGGTCGAGGAGCCGGAGGAGGAGCCGCCGTTCGATTGGACGGAGTGGGCGGATCCGTCGAAGTTGCCGAAGGACGCTCCCGACAATCGACCGAAGGAGGGGCTGCCGGATTACACGGAGCCGGGCGTGGAGACGGAGCAATCAAAAACGCCGACGACGGAGCCGACTCAGGTTGAGGAAGTCGAGGGCGTCGAATTTCGAGTGATGCATCGCGACGGAGTGATGGCGTTTGCTTTGATAGCCGACCACGAAAAATACGAGTTGCGCCCGACGTTGGCGCGGGGGATTATCCCCGGGCGCGGGACGGTCAAGAGCATGAGCGGCGGGACGTTGGCGGCGATCAACGCGAGCTATTTCGGCTTGAGCGGGGAGATATACGGCGTGACGAAAATCGATCGGACGATTGTGGGGACGACGTACTACACGCGGTCGGCGATGGGCATCAACGTGGACGGCTCGACGATTTTCGGACGGGTGTCGTATCGTGGAGTGTTGCGTCTCAACGGCGCGGAGGTGAATATCGGCGGGGTGAATTGCGAGAGGAGCGCGGATTCGCTTGTGATTTACAACAAGTATTTCGGCGCGACGACGCGGACGAACAAATACGGCACGGAGGCGGTGATAGCCGGTGACGGTGAAGTGCTGGGCGTGCACGTTGACATAGGCAATGCGGCGATCCCTTCGGAGGGCTATGTGATCAGCGGGCATGGCAAGATGGCGGCGGTGCTGAAGAATTTGCGCGAGGGCGATTACGTAGAGTTCGTCGAGAGCATCATCGACGAGGACGGCGCGGGCGATTTTGATGCGGCGGAGCATGTGATCGGCGCGGGCCCCCGCTTGGTGAAGGACGGCAAGGTCTACGTGAATGTGGTCGAAGAAGAATTTCCGTCGGACATTCGAGTGGGGCGTGCGCCGCGCTCGGCGGTGGGCGTGACGCAATACGGGGATTACATTTTTGCGGTGGTCGACGGTCGGCAGGCGCACAGTCGGGGCTGCACATTGCATGAGTGGGCGACGATCCTGTTAAAAGATTTCGGAGCGGTGAACGCGATCAATCTCGACGGAGGCGGCTCGACAGAGCTTGTGGTGAAAGACAACATCGTCAACAGTCCGAGCGACGGCAGAGAACGTCCCGTGGCGGATGCGCTGATCCTCGTCAAGAAAAAATAATTCTTCCGCCCTCTAAACCCTGCGGGGCTTTTTTTTTGCGCCGCCGGCGCAGGTGGGAATGATGTCCTCAGTTGGGCGCCGCATATCGGAGGCTGCCGCTCAGCACGGAGCGATCGAAGGGCGCCGCCGACGCAGGTGGGAATGATGTCCTCTGTTGGGCGCCGTACTCGTGGGTGGGAGCGTCGACGGCGCCCATAAAATTTAATAGGCGCCTTTGCCCGTGACAACCGCCTTCACCGTTTTGAACAAATACATGATGTCAATCCACACCGACCAGTTGCGCACATACCAAGTGTCCATCGCCACGCGCTCGGGATATGTCGTGTCGCTCCGCCCGCTCACTTGCCACATGCCCGTGATGCCCGGCAGCACCATATAATACTCCCGAATGTTTTCGCCGTACTTGACGACTTCCGCCTCCACGATCGGACGCGGTCCCACCAGACTCATGTCGCCGCGAATTACATTCCACAACTGCGGCAGCTCGTCGAGGCTCGTCCGACGCAAAAATTCTCCCAGCTTCGTCACGCGCGGGTCGTGCGTCAGCTTGAATGTCTCATCCCACTCACGCCGCGCCTCAGGATTCTCCGCCAAATATTTTTCAAGCCGCTCCTTCGCGTCCGGCACCATCGATTGGAACTTGTAGCACGGAAATTTTTTTCCGCCGCGCCCGACTCTCCAATGCGCAAAGATCACATGCCCCCGATTGCTGATCGCCACCGCGATCGCGATCGCCAACAGGATCGGCGAGATCATCAGCCCGCCCACGATCGTCAACACCAAGTCGAACGCCCGCTTGAATATCCGATTGTACCGCCGCGACAGATTGTTTCGGATGTTGAGCATCAAAATTTTTTCGCTGAACAGGATCGACGCGTCCACGCCCGCCATCGGCGTCCCGATCAAATCCGGTATGAACGAAATGTTTTTGACCAACGGCTGGATTTCGTTGATCAACTGTTGGAGCTGCTGACGGCTGATGCCCGGCGCCGCGATCACAACCGTCTGCACCTTCGACTCCCGCAAAATTTTCGCCGAGTCCGCAAAGCCGCCGAGGAGCGGAAATTTTTTCGGCAGCGACTCCGATACCGGATGGTCGTCGATCAGTCCGACGATTTCACATCGATAGCCCAAATCATCAGCCCAAAATTTCAGCGTGCGCTCCGCCGTCAAGCCCGCGCCGATTATCACCACGCGCTCTCGAAAGATGCCGCGCCTCTTCATGAATTTCAACACGGCGTATCGAATCATGCAGACGTTCATCAGCACGAAGACGCCGAACAAAATGATGAACAGTCGCGACGCTTGATCGCTCGCGCGCAGGAAGTAGATCAAAATGATCGACGCGATCCAGCCCGCGAAGACCGATTTGAAAATCTCGCGCATGGTGTCGAGGATCGGCTGCATCTGACGATACGTCCTCGATTGACTCAGGAAGATCAAAAATATGATCGGCACGCCGCCGTAGATGTAGGTGTTCGCGTACATGTAATGCGCGTTGTTCCAGAAATCCATCGCGTCTCGCAACACGAACGAGACATGCTCGGCGATCACCACGCCGATGTAATCAAACAGCATAAACAGCATCGTCGAGACGATCGACGACATTTCGGAAGGGGGCTTCAAACCGTTCGCCTCCTAATTTTTTTTGCATCGATCTTAACACAATCCGCGGCGCTTTGCATTGCATTTTTGAGTCGATTGATATAATATTGATTGCAGTAATTTGGGAGGTTGTGCGGATGGAGATTCAAGTGCTGGAAAATATTTTCGACGAAAACGATAAGACCGCCGACGTGCTCCGCGCGGAGTTTCGAAAGAAAAAAGTTTTCGTGATCAACCTGATGGGGTCGCCGGGCTCAGGCAAAACGACGCTGCTCGAGAAGACGCTCGGAGCGCTGTCAAAAAAATTTTCGATCGCGGTGATCGAGGGCGATCTGTTCACGGCGCGCGATGCGGAGCGGATTGATCGGCTGGGCGTGCCGGTCATTCAAATCAACACGGCGGGCGGCTGTCATCTGGATGCGCCGATGATCCGAAAGGCGCTCGGCTCGCTCGATCTCGACGCGCTCGACGTGCTGATAATCGAGAACGTGGGCAATTTGGTTTGCCCGGCGTCGTTCGATCTGGGCGAAACGGTGAAGGCGACGGTGCTGTCGATAACGGAGGGCGACGACAAGCCGCTGAAGTATCCGCTGATCTTTCGGGAGTCGTCGATCGTGTTGTTGAACAAAATCGATCTGCTCGAGCTGACGAATTTCGACGTCGACTCCGCGCGGAGGGATCTGCAATCGATCAATCCCGCGGTTGAGATCGTCGAAACGTCCTGCACGAAGGAGCGCGGGCTGGAGCGCTGGATCAATTGGGTTGAAGAAAGAGTTTCGGCAGGGAGGGAATCGGATTGATCGCAAGAAAATCAAAGGCGCTCGCGATCGCGCTGGCATTGATGACGTCGTCGCTGATCGTAGGATGCGGCGAAGAGGAGCAAAAACAAGCCGCCGCACCGCCGGCGTCGCAAGTCAAGGTGATGAAAGTCATTCAGCGCGACACACCGTTGACTTCGGAGTTCGCCGGTCAAGTGATGGCGGCGGACGAAGTCAAAGTGCAATCGAAAGTGTCGGGCAATGTGGTCGATAAGTTTGTCAACGGCGGCGACTTCGTCGAGTTCGGTCAACTGCTGTATAAAATCGACGCGCGGCAATACGAATCGGCGGTGTTGAGGGCGCAAGCGAATCTCGAGCAGGCGAAGGCGGTGCTCGTCCAATCGCAGGTGACACTGAGAAATTCGCAGATCGATCTCGATCGGTACATCAACATGTTCAACGAGCAGGCGATCGCCGAGCAGACCGTGACGACACAGGCGGCGCAGGTTCGAGCAAACGAGGCGACGGTCGCCGCCAACGAACACGCGATCGCCGCCAACGAAGCTTTACTTCAGACCGCCTATCAAGATTTGGCCGATACGGATATCTACGCGCCGATGTCGGGGAAATTGAGCGTCGACGACGTGGCGATCGGCACCTTCGTGTCGCAAGGTCAGACGACGCTGGTGACGATCGGCTCCACCGATCCGATTTACGTCCAATTCTCGATCAGCGAAGCCGAATACCTCAAGTTTATGACAGTGCAGGCGATGCAGACCGAGCACAATCCGATCGGTGTGACGATCACTCTGTCCGACGGTCGGGAATATCCTTATGAGGGGCGCATCGTCGAGAGCGATCGCGAAATGGCAAATAACACTGGTTCGCTGACGATGAAGGCGCTCTTCCCCAACCCGAGCGGCTTGTTGTTGCCGGGCATGTTCGCGCGCGTGAAGCTGACCGGCGAAACCGTCCCGCACGCAATTTTGGTTCCTCAGCGCAGCATTCAACAGCTGCTCGATAAATCGTTCGTGATGACGGTCGGTCCCGACGGCAAGTCCGTCGCCAAGACCGTGACGCTCGGCGCCAAGGTCGGCAGTTATTATATAATCAACAGCGGCTTGACGGCGAATGATACCGTGGTCGTCGAGGGCTTGACGAATTTGCGCGAGGGCGTCGACCTTGCCGTGACGAACGTGACGCCGGGTGAGATGGGCTTTACGTTGAGCGAGGTGACGAGTACTTACGACTCCGATCGGACGCTTGCGTCAACGCCGTCGAACGTCCCCAATCAGCGTCCCGCTCAGTCGAATAACGGTTGAGGAGGCGGTGAGCGTGGCAAAATTTTTCATTCACCGTCCGATTTTTGCAATCGTCATATCAATCATCATCGTGATCGTGGGGATGCTCGCGGCGGTTCAATTGCCGATCGCGCAATATCCTCAGATCGCGCCGCCGACGGTCTCCGTCTCGACCACATACACCGGCGCCAACGCCCAGGTCGTCAACGAGACCGTCGCGCAGGTTATCGAACAGCAGGTCAACGGCACGCAGGGCATGGATTATATGTCGTCGAACAGCGATGATACCGGTCGATACAGCCTGAGCGTCGTGTTCGAGGTCGGCACCGACGGCGATATGGACAGCGTCAAGGTGCAGAACAACGTTGCGGTCGCCAACCCTTCCCTGCCGACGGATGTGCAGACGCAGGGCGTGACGACGCGCAAGTCTTCAAACGACATGGCATATCTTGTGTCGATCAATTCGCCTGACGGTCGCTACGACCGCGCCTTCATGAAGAATTACGCCGACATTTATCTGATGGACGAGATTAAGCGCGTCAACGGCGTGGGCGACGTGCAGATTTTCGGTTCGGATTATGCGATGCGCATTTGGCTCAACCCCGATAAACTTGCCGAGCTCAACCTGACGATCGCCGATGTGGTCGACTCCCTGCAGGAGCAAAACCTCCAAGCGGCGGCGGGCACGGTCGGCGCGATGCCTGTCGCTCAAGGGCAGGAAAAACAATACACCGGCAAAGTTCAGGGGCGCCTCGTGACGATTGAGGAGTTCGGCAATATCATATTGAAGACCGACGGCACCGGCTCGTTCGTTCGACTGAAGGATGTGGCGCGGATCGAGACGGGGCAACGCGGCAATAACATCGTTGCGAAATTCAACGGGCGCCCCGCGGTCGCCTTCGGCATGCTCTTGACCAACGACGCCAACGCCATGCAGACGGTCAGCGAAATTCGAGACATTCTCGAGCGGCAACGTCCCGAGCTGCCGCCGGGGCTGAGCATCGATCAGATTTTCGACAGCACCGATTATATCAACGCGTCGATCCATGAGGTCGTCGAGACGTTTGTGGTCGCGCTGCTGCTGGTCGTGTTCGTCATTTTCATTTTCCTGCAGAGTTGGCGCGCGACGCTGATCCCGCTGTTGGCGGTGCCGGTGTCGCTGATCGGGACGTTCGCGTCGTTCATCGTGCTCGACTTCTCGATCAACACTCTGACGCTGTTCGCGATGGTGTTAGCAATCGGCTTGGTGGTCGACGACGCGATTGTCGTGATTGAAAACGTCGAGCACCACATGGAAAGCGGCTTGACGCCGATCGACGCGACCGAGCGCGCGATGGACGAGGTGCAGGGACCGGTCGTGGCGATCGCGTTCGTGTTGGCGGCGGTGTTCGTGCCGGTGGCGTTCTTGGGCGGCATGACGGGCGTGCTCTATCGACAATTCGCGCTGACGATCGCGATCTCGATGGGCTTGTCGGCGTTTATCGCCTTGACTTTGACTCCGGCGCTGTGCGCGATCATCCTCAAGCCGCACGATCCGATGGCGAAGAAAAATTTCCTCGAGCGCGGCTTCGACGCCTTCAACGATTGGTTTGATCGAACGAAAAACAAATACGTCCGCATCATCGCGAAACTGATAGGCATGTCGAAGGTCGCAGTTCTTTGCCTGTTGGTGATTGTGATTTTGACGGGCGTGGTATATCAGCGGCTGCCGTCGACGTTCGTGCCGGACGAGGATCAAGGCTACCTGATGACGGCGATTTCGTTGCCAGAGGGCACCTCGCTCAATCACACGGTCGAGTCGATGGACAAGCTGGCGAACGTGGTGATGAAGGAGATGCCGGGGCTCGACACCTGCATGGCGATAACGGGCTTCGACATACTCTCGTTCGGCTCGAAACCGAGCGCGGGGCTGATTGTGTGCGGGCTGAAGTCGTGGGACAAGCGCGACGAGGGCGTAACGGTCGATGCGTGTATCGGGCGGATGTTCGGCTTCGGCGCGCGCGTCGTTCCCGAGGCGCAAGTTATAGCGTTCAACCCGCCGGCGTTGCCGGGACTCGGTTCGGTTGGCGGCTGGTCGCTGCAATTGCAGGACATGGCGGGGCATACGGATCAAGAGCTCAACGAGATCACGCAACGGATTGTGGCATTGGGCAATCAGCGCCCCGAGTTGCAAGGCGTTCGCACGACCTTCAACATTGCCTCGCCGACGATCGAGTATGAAGTCGATCGCGAAAAGGTCAAGCAACTCGGCGTCGATCTGTCGGATGTATTTTCGGCGCTGCAGGTGAACTTCGGCGGCATGCAAGTCAACGACTTCAACCAATTCGGTCGGACTTATAAAGTGATGTTGCAATCGGATGTGCTGTATCGGAGCGAAGCGGAGGGCGCGAAATTTATATTCGTGAAAGGCTCGGGCGATCAAATGGTGCCGCTCGACACGCTGATAAAGCCGAAGATGAGCACGGGACCAACGCAGATTTCGAGATTCAACGCGGCGCGGGCGGTTACGATCCAAGGCAATGCGGCGCAAGGCTATTCATCTGGTCAAGCGATGACGGCGATCGAGGAGATCGTCCGACAAGAAGTGCCGACGGGCTTCAACATCGAGTGGTCGGGGCAATCGCGCGAGGAGAAGAAGGCGGCGAGCTCGACGATGCAAGTGTTGGCGCTGGCGTTGGTGTTCGTGTTTCTGTGCTTGGCGGCGTTGTACGAGTCGTGGAGCGTGCCGTTCGCGGTGCTGATGACGGTGCCGACGGGCATATTCGGCGCGGTGGTGAGCGAGTTCGGGCTGTCGATAATCGAGGCGTCGATGGGGCATACGAATGCGGGGCTCCAGAACAGTGTTTACATGCAGATTGGCGTCATAATGATCATCGGGTTGGCGGCGAAGAACGCGATCCTAATCGTGGAGTTTGCGAAGGTTCGTGTCGACAGAGGAATGACGCCGATCAAAGCGGCGATCGAAGCGGCGGGCTTGCGTCTTCGCCCGATTCTCATGACGTCGTTTGCGTTCATCATCGGCTGCCTGCCGTTGGCGGTGGCGTCGGGCGCGGGCTCGGCTGCTCGAAACGGCATGGGCGTGGCGGTTGTCGGCGGGATGCTGTTTGCGACCTCGATCGGGATATTCTTGATCCCTGTGTTCTTCGTGATTACCGAGTGGGTAGCGGAGAAGTTGGGCTTCATGAAGCAGGAGCGTCGGAAGCAGTCGATCGATTACATGTGAGGTGGTCTACTCATTATCCGAGCACAATCCTGCTTGCTTATATGAGCGGCGCCCGCGAGCGCGTTTCGCATGACTTCTCCGCTCAAAATCAAGCGTTTGAAATCGGTCAGCTGTCGTCGTTCTCGTCCCTCGTCACCATCAAAGCGCCCAAGTGGATTTACGGCGCTCATGCCGTCGAGACGAATCTTGCATTGCTTTCGGCGATCGTTCGAGCCCCGATTGAGCATCACGCGCTCGAAATTTGGTACATGCCGTTTGATTATGCCGTCGCCGTCGAGATTTTTCAGGAACATCTGTCGACGGCGGCGATTTTCAAGCAGACGCTCGGCGTTCAACTCGTCAACGCTCACGTGCTCGACTTGACCAATCGGATCAATTATCGTCGGAGCGCGGCGCTCCTTCGGCTGTGCGATCTTTACATCGGCAATGACACCGGCACGATGCATATGGCGGCGGCAGTCAAAACGCCGGTGCTGATGCTGTATTATTTCGCCGCCGAACTGCCGTCGAAAAATCATACGGCTCCGAAGACGGATTATCCGTACAAAGTCCCGTCGGTGACCGTCCAACCGAAAAAGGCGCTGGACGCCTGTCGCCACTCGAATGATCACTACGGTTGCGTCGTGCTCGAGCGCCCGCATTGCATTGCGCAGATCACCGTCGACACCGCCTTCGACGCTTACAATCGATTGAAGAAGCGCATCGCCGAAAAAAATATCGAGCCGCTGTTCATCAGCTGAAGGATGATTTTATGAAACAACAATTCGTCGCACAAAAAAACATCGATCTCGTGATCGACGGTTTTCAACAATTTTTTCGGAGGTGTCTCGAGGCTGGAGATTTTTACGCCTCCGCAATGAAAGATTTCATGGAGCCGATCTTCTCTCGCGCGGGCTATCGTGATCCCGTTACCAACAGGGGGGGCGCTGAACATAATAATAATATACTGCTGATCCATGACGCCGCAGTCGGCGATTTTGTCAGTACGACGGCGGCAATCAGAGAAATTCGCGGCGTTTATCCCACCGCGCACATCACTCTGATGGTCACGCCCATGGCGATGAATCTCGCCGAGCACTGTCCTTACGTCGATGAGATTTTTCCGTTCACAATGCCGTGGGGCGATCTGCCGTCGGCGTATCAACGCAATGTTGAGCACGCCAAATTTCTTTTGAGCCGCCGCATCGATATCGTTTACTCCTTTACCCATTTCCCGAGCACGATTCTGTTGTCGTACATGAGCGGCGCGCGCGAACGAGTCTCCTTCGATTTCAGCGTCGAGGACGGCATTCATCTCGAGACCGGTCCGTTGTTTGCGATGACGGATTTGTTGACGGTTAAGGTGCCGCTCCGATTGTACGGCACTCATAACATCGATCGTAATCTCGGGCTGTTGGATTACACGTTGCATTGCCCGATCACCAATCGTGAGCCCGAAGTTTGGTATACTCCGCTTGATCGCGCGTTAGTGTTCAACACATTCAAAGATGATATCATTGCCGGTAAAAAAATTTTTGCGCTGTGCATGGGCGGCAGTCGAGAAAGTAAAAAATGGCCGGCGGAGAATTATGCCGACTTGTTCAAAAGGATCCTCGCTCAAGAGCCGAATACAAGGATAATAATTTTGGGCGGCGGCAAGGCAGATGCGCATCACGCTGCCGTTTTCAAACAAACGCTTGGCATGGAGCTCGCCGCCGAACACGTCTTTGATCTTACCGATCGGACGAACTATCGTCAAAGCGCGGCGCTGCTAAGTTTAATTGGAATATATGTCGGCAACGATACAGGGACGATGCATATGGCGGCGGCGCTCAAAGTGCCGGTGTTGATTCCGTACTACTTTGCGACGGATATTCCGGTGCAGGATTATAAGGCGCCGAAGATCGATTATCCTTATCGAGTGCCGTCGGTGATCGTGATGCCCGAGCATGCGCTCGACGACTGTAAAAATTCGACGACGCATTACGGTTGCAAGGTTGCCGACCGACCTCATTGCATCACTCAAGTAAAGGTTCCGACGATGTTTGCGGCATATCAACTGTTGAAGGAGCGCATCGCCGAAAAAAATATCGAGCCTCTGTTCGTCACATGAGCTCGATCAACTCTTTGGGGCTGCGTGTCAACGGCTCCGATCCTTCCGCCGTCACGAGTACCGTGTCCTCGATCCGCACCCCGCCGAAATTTAATACATAAACCCCAGGCTCGTCCGTCACCAGCATGCCCGCCTTCAATTCCTTGCAACGGCTCAACCTCGACAGGCGCGGATCCTCATGTATTTCGAGTCCGACTCCATGCCCGAGCCCGTGCGTAAAATGTTTTTCAAGGTCCGCCTTCTTGAGGAAGTCGCGGACTTTTTTATCGACCTCGCGCCCCGACACTCCCGCGCGGATCGACTTCAATCCGAGCAGTTGAGCGTCGAGCACAGCGTTGTAAATCCGCCGCTGCTCGTCGTTCGCCTGCCCGACCATCACCGTCCGCGTCATGTCAGAGTGATAGCCCTCGACCACCGCGCCGAAATCCATCGTCACAAATTCGCCGTCATTGATCATTTTCGATGACGCCCGCGCATGCGGATAACAGCCGTTGAGCCCCGATGCCACGATCGTTTCGAACGCCGCCCGCTCCGAGCCGTATTGCCGCATAAGATACTCCAGCCGAGCCGCCACTTCGATCTCCCGCACGCCCGCGCGGATGTAATTCAACACTTCCTCGAACGCCCGATCCGCTATCGAACACGCCCGTCTGAGCCGCTCAATCTCGTCCGCATCTTTGACTTGTCGGAGCCCGTCGAGCGCCAGCGCCACGAAATTCCACTCGGGCAATAATTTTTGCAGCGCGGCGTGCTCGGCGAATGTGATCGCATTGCCCTCGAAGCCCACGCGTCGAATCCCGATCGACTTAAGCTGATCGGCGACCGCCTTAAACAGCCCGCGCTCCTGTTTGACGATCTCGAATTGCGGACATTCGAGCCGCGCTTGATCGTCGTAGCGACCGTCCGTCACCAAAATCTGGCGCCGCCGCGTGATGATCAAAATCGTGCTGTCGCCCGTGAATCCACTGAAGTATCGAACGTTGACGGGCTTGCTGACGAGCACGGCGTTGATGCGTTTTGCGTTGAAGGTCGAGCGGAGTGAATCGAGCCGCGACATCAGACAACGCCTCCGAGTTTGCGCACGGCAAGGTCGAGCGCGGCAAGATAACTGTCGACGCCGAAGCCGACCACTTGACCGAGAACGACCGGCGCGATCACCGATTGATGACGGAACTCCTCTCGAGCGTGAACGTTGGAGATGTGCAACTCGATCACCGGCACGTTGATCGAAGAGATCGCGTCGCGGAGCGCGATGCTGTAATGGGTGAAGGCGCCGGCGTTGAGCAGAATGAAGTCGTAGCGACCGCGGGCGTTTTGAATCGCCGTCACCAATTCGCCCTCGATGTTCGATTGCAGAAAGGCGATCTCGTCGACGTTGAGTTGAGCGGCGCGCGCGCGGAGCATGTCGTTGATGTCCTCGAGCGTGGTGGAGCCGTAAACTTCGGGCTCACGAATGCCGAGCATGTTTAAATTCGGTCCGTTCAATACCAAAATCCTTTTCAAGACGAATCCTCCGATCAATAGAGCACTCCGAACTTGAGCTCGCCGCGCACCACATCAATGTCGTCGAGATCAAGCTGACTCACCTTCGCAAAGCCGTTGCCCTTTTTGAGACGCTCGACCAAACTCTCCAACTGCTCCGGCGTCCCTTGAATCTCCATCGTCACCGTGCCGTCCGACTCGTTTTTGACCCAGCCCGTCACGCCACGCCGCTTTGCCTCAGTCTGCACGAAAAAACGAAAGCCCACGCCCTGCACTCGACCGTGCGCGCGCCCCGCCTTGCGAATCTTGTTCGTCATATCCATGTCAACAGCAACCTCCTCGTCAGCCTCCGATGCAAAAAATTTCTTCAGCCAATCCTTCACCGAAGTAATCATCATCATTCACCCGTCGAGCGGAGCAACGACCATTCCTCAACCGCCCGCTCCATCTTTATCCTTACCAAGTGTTGTGCATGCGGCGCCGCCTCGAGCGCTTGACCGTCCTCGTCGAACATCGACGTCAATCGTTGCGTGAACGTCGCGCCCTTCGGCTGCAATATTTCTATCCGCCGCCCGACCTCCATCTTGCCGCGCTGCTCGACCAACGCCAAGCCTGTCGACCGATCGTAGCCGCGCACGATCCCCAAAAACTCCGCCGTCCGATCCGATTTCGACCGATCGGTGATCATCGTCCCCTCGGGATCGTCGATGAAAAATCCCGTCGTAAACGGTCGATGCGCCGTCTTATCCAACTCCTCAAACCACTCCGCGCGGAGCCGCCAATGCTCGGGATCGTCGAGCCAAGCATCGAGCGCCTGTCGATAGACCTTCACCGTCGACGCCACGTAGTGCACCGACTTCATTCGCCCCTCGATCTTGAGACTGTCTACGCCGCACTCGAGCACCCGATCGAGACAACTCAGCAGACATAAATCTTTCGAGTTCATCACGTACGCGCCGCGCTCGTCCTCGCCCGCCGAAAAATATTCGCCCGGGCGCTTTTCCTCGACCAACGCGTATCGCCATCGACAGGAATGCGTGCACTGCCCTTGATTGCCGTCGCGCCCCGTCAGGTAATGCGACAGCCAACAGCGCCCCGAGTATGACAGACACATCGCGCCGTGCACAAACATCTCGAGCTCGACCGAGCAGTTTTGTCGAATGCGTTTGATCTCGTCGAGCGACAACTCCCGAGCAAGAACAATTCGAGAGGCGCCGAGCTCATGCCAGGCATTGACGGCTTGGAAGTTGGTGACGTTGGCTTGAGTGCTGACGTGAAGTTGCGCGCGATGAACAATCGATTTGGCAATCGAGAACAGACCGAGATCGGAGATCAAAATCGCATCGACGCCGATCCGATCGAGAAATTGAATGAAGTCGGCGGCGCGGTCGAGGTCGGAGTTGTGCGCGAAAATGTTGGCGGCGACGTAAATTTTTTTGTCGCGGGCATGCGTGAAGTCGACGGCTTCAATCAGCTCGTCGTCGGTAAAGTTGTCGCCGAAGGCGCGCAGGCTGAAGTTTTTGCCGCCGACGTAGACCGCATCCGCTCCGTAGATCAGCGCCGCCTTCAATTTTTCGAGATTGCCCGCCGGAGCCAGCAGTTCGATCCCATTCACGTCGCTCACCTACCGATATTGCTCGACGAGCGCCAGATGCTCATCGTAAGTATTCGAGTAATGATTATGCCCTTGTCGATCCGCCACGAAATACAGATAATCCGTCGGCGCCGGTTCGAGCACCGCTTTGATCGCCGCCATGCCCGGGTTGGCAATCGGTCCCGGCGTCAAACCCATATGTTGATAAGTGTTGTACGGCGACTCGATTTCCGTGTCGGCGATCGTCACGTCCTCCTTCGGCGCGTCCATCAGATATTGCAGCGACGCGTCCGTCTGCAGCGGCATCCCGATCGACAAGCGTTTGAAAAAAACTTGCGCCACCATCGCTCGATCCTCTGCAAATCGACACTCCTTCTCGACAATCGACGCCAACGTGATCAGATCATAAATCGACAGCCCCATCGATTGTGCCCGCCGACGCATCGCCTCCGTCAAGCGCTGATCGAAATCCTCCGCCATCATATTCATGACCGTCGACAGCTCCGCGTCGCTCTCGACCGTGTACGTGTCGGGGAACAAAAATCCCTCGCATCGATAGAACGTGTTCGGGCGCTTTTCGATGTATCGATACGGCGCGAAATTCTTCGCCGCCTTCAAAAATTCTTCGCTGTCGGCAAGCCCGACCTCCTCGAGCCGCAACGCAATGTCTTTGACCGTGAAGCCCTCGGGGATCGTGAACGTCACATACTCCTGCTCGCCCGCCAATAATTTTTCAAACACCTCGTCGTATGTCATGCCCGTCTTGAAATTGTACGTGCCGACCTTCAACTGATCGCCGTAGCCGTGCAGTTTGACGAGCAGTCGAAATCGCAACGAGCTGTCGATGACGCCCTCGCGCTCCAGTGCTCGACCGATCTCGCGCGCGTCCATGCCCGGGCGGATTTTCATGTGCACCCGTTGACCGCTCTCGACATCAACATTGCTGCCGTCCGGCAATAACGTCCACAATCCGATCGCCGCGCTCAAAATTATTATCGCGCCCGCGATCAGCAGATTGCGCAACGAAAATACTTCGTCCAACCAATTCGTCAGACTCCCGAACTGCCGCTTGAGTTTATCCAAAAGACCGTCGCCGTCATTACTTCGCATCGACAAAATCGTCCTCGTCGAAGAGATCGTCGTACGCCGCCTGCACCTTCTCAAATTCCTCGTCCGTCGGCTCGATGTACAAATCCTCGCCGTCCTCGTCGAGCACGATCTTGGCGATGATCACCTCCGGCTCGTAATCTTCGTCCGGCTCCTCCTCGAGCGCCTCGACCAATATCGCATACCGCTCCCCGTCGAGCGGAATAATAATTTCCTCGGTGTAAAGATACACATTGCCCTCGTCGTCGGTCATCTCGACCAGCGTGCCTTGTTCATCCGCCGGCGCCGCGGGCTGCTCATTTTTTTTCTTCGACATTGCCTTCTCCTTTCAACGCAATCGAATCCAGATACCCCTGCAGAATGTAGACCGCCGCCATCTTGTCAATGACTTTGCGGCGCTTGGCGCGACTCACATCCGCCTCGAGCAGCGACCGCTCCGCCGCCATCGTCGAGAGCCGCTCGTCCCAAAATACGACCTCGACCGTCGGAAATTCCGCGCGGAGATGTTTCGCAAAGGCGCGCACCAGTTGACAGCGTTCGCCCTCGGAGCCGTTCATATTTTTCGGCAGCCCGACGACGAATGTCTCAATTGAATACCGCTCGACGACCGCGCCCAGTTTTTGTAAATCCTCGCGGAGGATCGAGCGGCGAATTGTCTCGAGCCCTTGAGCCGTCAAGCCCAGCGGATCGCTCAGCGCCAGCCCGATCGTTTTGTTGCCTATGTCGAGCGACAGCGCCCGCCTCATTTTTTATTCTCCAAATACGTCCGAACCAATTCCTCCAAGAGTTCATCGCGCTCGACCTTGCGAATTTTGCTCCGCGCGTCGAGATGACTCGTGATGTACGCCGGATCGCCCGACAGAAGGTAGCCGACCAGCTGATGGACGGGATTATAGCCCTTTTCCGTCATCGCCTGACAAGCGTTGCGAATGACCGTCTCCGCGCGGTTCTCGTCGACGCCGAACTTAAACAGCATCGTCTCGTCAGTCAACATCTCATCACTCCGTTCGTCAATGATTTTCGATGATATACTCGGCAATCTGCAGCGCGTTGAGCGCCGCGCCCTTCCTTATTTGATCGCCGCACACCCAAAAGTTGAGCCCATGCTCGATCGAAAAATCCTTCCTCAAGCGCCCGACCTCGACATCGTCTTTGCCCGATGTCTGCAGCGGCTGAGGATAGATCATCTTGCTCGGATCGTCGCGAAGGATCACGCCCGGGAATTTATCCAATGCCGCGCGCGCCGCCTCGACGCTCACCTCGTCCTCGAACTCGACGTTCACCGACTCGGCGTGGCTTCGATAGACCGGCACGCGCACCGTCGTCGCCGTGATTCGCATCGACGCATCCTCCATGATCTTCTTCGTCTCGTCGATCATCTTGATTTCTTCTTTGGTGTAGAGATTTTCCTTGAACACGTCGATTTGCGGCAGCAGATTGAACGCGATCTGATAGTGCGTGTCGAGTGATGCGACCGGCAAAACTTTCGGCTCGGCGTCCCGCCCGTTGACAATGTCATCGACCTCGGTCTCGAGCTCCTGCATGCCCTCGCGCCCCGCGCCGCTCACCGCTTGGTACGTCGATACCACCACGCGCTTGATTTTCGAGATGTCGTAGAGCGGCTTGAGCGCCATGACCATGATGATGGTCGAGCAATTCGGATTGGCGATGATGCCCTTATGTCGAGCGATCGCCTGCGGATTAACTTCGGGCACGACCAGCGGCACCTCGGGATCCATGCGGAAATTGCTCGAGTTGTCGATGACGATCGCGCCGGCTTTGACCGCGGCGGGGGCAAAAAGTTTTGAGGCGGCGCCGCCCGCGAACAGCGCGAAGTCAACGCCCTCGAAAGAGTCGTTGGTGGTCTCCTCGACGGTGTAATCGCGCCCCATGAAATTGATCACTCGACCGGCGGAGCGGCTCGACGCCAGCAGCTTCAATTCGCCGAAGGGAAAATTTCTTTCCTCGATCAGACGCAAAAATTCTTGACCGACCGCGCCGGTTGCGCCGACGATCGCCGTATTGTATTTCTTCATGATTCCACTCCCGATTAAAGTATTTTGTCAAGCCCGACCGTCAAGCCCGTCAGTGATCGGACTTTCTTGCAGGCGAGCATCACGCCCGGCATAAACGATTCGCGATTGATCGAGTCGTGGCGGATCGTCAGCGTTTGACCGAGCCCGCCGAAGATCACTTCCTGATGCGCCACGAAGCCCGGCAGTCGAACGCTGTGCAATCGAATGCCGCCCGATTCGCCGCCGCGCACCCGATCAATCTTCTCGACCTCATTCGGATGTCCCTGTCGATGCTCCGCGCGGACGGTGTTTATCATCTTCGCGGTCAGCGCCGCCGTCCCCGAGGGCGCGTCCAATTTTTTGTCGTGGTGCAGTTCGATGATCTCGACGTCAGGGAAATACTTCGCCGCCTCTGTCGCAAACTTCATCATCAGCACCGCCCCCAACGCAAAATTCGGCGCGATGAATGCCGGCGTCGCTTGCTTGACAGCCTCCGCGCGGATTTTTTCAAGCGCCTCGTCCGACAAGCCGGTGGTGCCGACCACGGGCGAGACTTTATGCGCGAGCGCGGTCATGACGTTGTCGAAAACGACCGCCGGTTGAGTGAAGTCAATCATCACGTCGGGCTGATGAGTTTCAAGCGCGCGGTCGAGAGCGGTTTCGATTGGGATGTTGACATCCTTGCGTCCGATCAGCTCTCCGACATCGTCAGCTCCGATCGCATCAACGGCGCCCGCGAGCTCGAGCTCCGGCTCGTCGAGTACCGCCCCGACCACCGTCAAGCCCATGCGCCCGTGCGCGCCGTTCACCATTACTTTGATCAATTTGTTCGCCTCCGTTTTCGTGCAAACCGTCAAAAATAATATTTGTTTATTTTATATGAACGCCGCCCGTTCTGCAAACATTTTCTGTCGATTGACTTCAACGGCGAATTTCGATAGACTGTTGAAAATTTGTGGGAGTGAAGGTCGATGGACGAACGGCTCGACGATCTGATGATGCGCGGGCGGAGAATTTTTCAGCGCGAAGGCGAATTTTGTTTTTCGATCGACTCGGTGCTGCTGGCGCATTTCCCGCGGCTCAAAAAAATTTTTAAGGTGCTCGACCTGGGCACGGGGACGGCGGTGATCCCGTTGCTGATCGCCGACGAGGTTGCTCACGTTCATGCGATCGAGCTCAATCCGCTCATGGCGGCGACCGCTCGACGGAGCGTGGCGCTCAACGAGCTCGACGATCGGATCACGATCATTGAGGGCGATTATCGGGAGCTCAAGAAATTTTTCCGCGCGGAGTCGTTCGATCTGGTGACGGTCAACCCGCCGTATCGCGCGCTCGGCTCGGGCGAAGTCAATCAATCGGTCGGGATTGCCAACGCGCGCCACGAGTTCACGGCGACGCTCGAGGATGTGATCCGCGCGGCGCGGTTTGCGCTCAAGTATCACGGGCGGCTGTGCATGATCCACATTGCAGAGCGCTTATGTGAGATCGTCGACAGCCTTCACCGGCATCAGCTCGAGATGAAGCGGCTGCGATTGATCCAACCGAAATTCGCTCGACCGCCGAATCTGATTTTGATTGAGGCGATGGTCGGAGCGCGGAGCGGTTTGGAAATTTTGCCGCCGTTGATCGTCCACAACGACGACGGCTCGTATTCAGAGGAGATCAAACAAATTTATGGGCTGTGAATTATTTTTGTGCGCGACGCCGATCGGCAATCTCGACGACATGACTTTCCGCGCGGTCGAGGTGCTGAAGGGCGTCGACTTCATTGCCGCCGAGGACACTCGTCACACTCGAAAGCTGCTGGCGCATTTCGACATTCACACGCCGCTCATTCACTACGACGAGAACAATAAATCGACCGTCGGCAAAAAGATCATCGCGCGGCTGCTCGAGGGCGAGAGCGCCGCTTGCGTCACCGACGCCGGCACGCCCGCCATCAGCGATCCCGGCGCCGATCTCGTTCGACTTGCGCTCGAGCACAACATAAAAATCGTTCCGATCCCGGGCGCGTGCGCGGCGATCAACGCTCTGATCGCTTCGGGGCTCGAGACCGGCAGCTTTATTTTTGTCGGCTTCCTGCCCAATAAAAATTTTTCCGATCGATTGCAAGCGTTGAAGGATCGGCGCGAGACTCTGATTTTTTATGAGGCGCCGCATCGATTGCAACGGACGTTGGAAAATTTATTTGAGGCGTTCGGCGCGCGGCGCGTAACGTTGGCGCGGGAGCTGACCAAAATCCATGAGGAGTTCATTCGCGGGCAGCTGGGCTCGATCGAGCTCGACGCTCCGCGCGGAGAGTTCGTGATCGTGGTCGAGGGCGCGCCGGAAGCGATGGTCGAAAACTTTATCGACAGCGACGTATTGACGATATATAATCGATTGATCGATGAGGGCGTCGAACGCAAGGAAGCGATGCGGCGGACGGCGAAACAATTCGGGCTGAGCCGCCGCGACGTCTATCAAATGACAGTAAAGGAGACTGAGCCGGAGTGAGTAAACTTTTCAAGGGCATTATCGCGGGCAATCATTTCATCACGGAAAATTTGTTGTCGGGTCTGACGCGCAACGAGGAGGAGGATCCGCAGGATTATTGCGTGGCCGACAACACGCAGGAGCTGTGCGACGAGTGGGCGCGCAAGTTTCACGTCCGCACGACGACCAATCCGATCGATTTCGTCGGGAGCACGGCGATTTTGATCTTCTCGTTTCATCACGACGATCTCGATGGGATCATGAAAAAGATCGCGCCGAAGATCAAGAAGGAGACGCTGATCCTGTCGGTGATGCATCGGACGAAAATCGCCGACATTGAAAAATATCTGCCGGAGCATCAGATCATACGGTTGGTGCTGAACCCGTCGATGTTGAGCGGGGCGGGAGTGGGCGCGTACGCGGCGAACCGCAACGCCACGGTCGATGCCAAGAGCGCCGCGCAGATCATCATAAAAGACCTCGGCTCGATGATCGAAGTCAACAACGAGGACGAGCTCGACGAGATTCGCAAATTCATCATGGCGAACACATTTATGTCGTATCTGACGGTGAAGTCGATGGTCGATGCGGGGCGCAAGATCGGGCTGTCGCTGAAGGACGCGGGCTTTATCGCCGACAAAATTCTCAACGGCGCGGTTCAAACGCTCGTCACCGATCGACAGCGGGGGATAGCGATGCTGCAAGAGGCGTTCCGCAAAGATGTGCTCAACGAGGCGATCACGCTCATAAAGAGCTACGGCATCTACGACTCGATCGGCAAGACGATCACGAAAGATGATTTCATCGAGCCGGAGCCGAAGAAGAATGATTTGCGTTACAGATGGCTTAACCGTTGATTGGAGGAGCGAGTGTGTTCAATCGAAAATATTTTCAACGACTGATGGTCGGCTCGATGTTGGTCGGCTCGATAATGATCGGAGCTCCGGCGTATGTCGATGCGGCGCCCGAGATCGGGCAGGCGGAGTTGGCGAGCGCGGCTCAAAAGCGCGAGGAGGGCAATGCACTCTACCTTGCGGGCGATTACGACGGAGCGATTGCGTGCTACGATGAGGCGCTCGAGATCAATCCGAACTATGCGCTGGCGTATTATCATCGCGGCGACGCATACAGCGCACTCAAGCAATACGATCGGGCGGTCGCCGATTACACCAAGGGGCTGGAGTATTCGCCGAATGATGCGGACGCGTATTACAGTCGCGGCAATGCGTATTATCGGCTGGCGGATTATCAACATGCGGTGGAGGATTACGATCGGGCGGTCGAGCTCAATCCGAAATTCGAGAATGCGTATTATAATCGGGGCAACGCGCGCAAGAATCTCAACGATCCGCGCGGGGCGATCGACGACTTCACTCAGGCTATCAAGCTCAACTCGCAATTTGCGGCGGCGTATTACAATCGGGGCAATGCGCACGGTGAGCTGCAGGAGTATAAGGAGGCGATTGCCGACTACGACAAGGCGCTCAAGTTGTCGCCGGATTTGACGGTGGCGTACATCAATCGCGGCTTGGCGTATTACTATTTGAAGGATATGAGTCGGGCGATTGAGGATTACACGAAGGCGATCGAACAGGCGCCGAATGATGCGGGGCTGTATTATCTTCGCGGCAGTATGTATGATGAGCAGAAGGACTATGAGCGGGCGTTGGCGGATTACGACAAGTCGATCGAGCTCAATCCGCAAAACGCGGCGGCGTATCACAATCGGGGCATCATCTTCGGCAATCGCAAGGAATATGCGCGGGCGATCGAGGATTTCACGCGCGTGATCGAGTTTGCGCCGAATTATGCGTTGGCGTATCATAATCGCGGGGAGTGCTATCGAGCGCTGGGCGAAACGGATAAGGCTCAGGCGGACTTCGACAAAGTAAAAGAACTTGGCGAATGATCTGATCGGAGGGCTCGACATGAAAAAATTTCTTATGAGCGTCGCGCTGATGATCATGCTGTCGAGCTCGGCGGGCGCCTCCGACTTCCGAGCGATACTTAACTCCGCGCCGCTCACTCCGACGCTCACTTCATTCGAGCCGTGCAACGAAGCCGTTCAAAACACTCTTGCGCGTATCGTCAAGCCGGGCATGGACACTTACGACAAGGTCAAGGTTTGCTACGATTATCTGATCGAGTCGTGCATGTACGGCGACAATCGGACGATGCACGGTTATCCGATCGACACGCCCGAGGAAGGCGCGATCCTCGCCTATTGCATGCTTAACGAGCACGTTGGCGCCTGCGATCATTACTCGTGCGCGTTCGCGGCGCTGGTTCGAGCGATCGGGCTGAACTGTTATACGATCTACGGTCAAACCACGCGCGCCGACGGCGGATATACCGGTCACATCTGGACGGTGATCAATATTGACGGCATCGAGTATGTGTTCGATCCGCAGATTGATGACAACATCGCGCGCGGCGGTCCGACGGGATATTACCGATTTTGCGTGACGTACGACGAGACGCCCGGCACCTACGCCGATTTCTACAACAATCATTATTTCCAACCGCTCTAGCCGAATGCTTTTTGTGGGCGCCGCCGCCGCTCCCACCCACGAGCGCAGCGCCCAATTGAGGACGGCATGCCCACCCGCGTCGTCGGCGCCCTGCTTTTTGGGATCAAAGAGCGTCGGCTTTCAAGCGGGGGCGTGGAGGCGGCAGCCCCCGTAAAAGCTCCGCAGGATATAGGGCGGGCGGGACAAAAAACTATTGGAGGCAATCAGTTCATGGAAAAAAATTTTTACATCACGACGCCGATCTATTATCCCAGCCAAAAACTCCACATCGGTCACGCCTACTGCACCACCATCGCCGACACCGTCGCTCGATATAAGCGTCTCACCGGTCACGAAGTCTTTTTCCTCACCGGCTCCGACGAGCACGGTCAAAAACTTCAGCGCGCCGCTCAAGCCCACAATCAATCGCCGCTCGAGTACATCGATCCCATCGTCGACTCGTTCAAAGAACTCTGGCGCCGCCTCGACATCTCCTACGACGACTTCATTCGAACCTCCGAGCCCCGTCATCAGAAAGTCGTCCAAGATTTTTTCGAGCGCCTTCAAAAGAACGGCGACATCTATAAAGGCACCTACTCCGGTCTCTACTGCACGCCTTGCGAAAGCTATTGGCTCGAGCGCGACCTCGACGAAAACGGTTGTTGCCCCGATTGCCACCGCCCCGTCGAAAAAGTCTCCGAGGAAGCCTACTTCTTCCGCATGTCAAATTACGCCGACCGCATCCTTCAATACATCGAGACCCACCCCGACTTCGTCGTGCCGACCTCCCGCCGCAACGAGATGATCAATTTCATCAAACAGGGGCTCGAGGATTTATGCGTCTCGCGCACCACGTTCGATTGGGGCATCCCCGTCCCCAACGACCCCAAGCACGTCATCTACGTCTGGTTCGACGCCGTCATCAATTACATCACGCCGCTCATCGGCAACCCCGAGCGCATGAAAAAGTTTTGGCCCGCCGATATTCATCTCGTCGGCAAGGAAATCGTCCGATTCCACTCCATCATCTGGCCGTGCATGCTCATGGCCGCCGGACTGCCGCTCCCTAAACAAATCTACGGTCACGGTTGGCTGGTGATCGACAACGAAAAAATGTCCAAGTCCAAGGGCAACGTCGTCGACCCCATGCTCCTCATCGACGAGTTCGGCGCAGACGCCATCAGATATTTCCTCCTCCGTGAGATCACCCTCGGTCAGGACGGCTCGTTCAGTAGAGACGCGCTCATCAATCGCATCAACGCCGACCTCGCCAACGATCTCGGCAATCTCCTTCATCGAACGCTCAACATGATCGGCAAATTCCAAAAGGGAATCGTCAATGCTCCGCGCGGAGAGTCGCCAATCGATCAATCGCTCAAATCCGACGCGCGCTCGACCGTCGAAAACTATATAAATTTGATGGACGCCATGGAATTGAGCGCGGCGATCAAAAACGTGTGGCAGTTCGTGTCGCGCTCGAATAAATACATCGACGAGACCGCGCCGTGGAAACTCGCAAAGGATGCGTCGCAAGCTCAGGCACTGTCGAATGTGCTCTACAATCTCGTCGAAAGCCTTCGGATCATCGCGGTGATGATCTCGCCGTTGATGCCATCGACCGCTCAAAAGATTTTCGAGCAACTCAACCTCGAGCCGATCGAGCAACTCAAAATCAATTCGATTAAAGAGTTCGGCGCCTTCCCGCGCGCGCATGCCGTCAATAAGCCGCAACAGCTCTTCCCGCGCATCGTTGTCGATTAAAAATAGCAGCAACCTAAAAGCAGGAATTTTATCATCTCCTGCAGAATAATAAACGAATGAAATTGCAGAAGAAGCCGCAGCAGATTTAAAAACAGAAAACGTTGATGCAATATGAGAGGAGGATTAGTCATGGAAATCTTGAAGGTATCAGCCAAATCTAACCCCAATTCCGTCGCCGGGGCTCTTGCCGGAGTGATCCGCGAGAGCGGCAGTGCAGAGATGCAGGCGATAGGTGCCGGAGCGCTGAACCAAGCGGTCAAGGCGGTTGCCATTGCTCGCGGCTTCGTGGCACCGCACGGCGTCAACCTCATCTGCATTCCTGCCTTCACCGACATCGAGATTGACGGCAGCGAACGCACCGCAATCAAACTTATCGTCGAACCGCGTTGAAGACCCTCCACAATCAATTGAACCCTTAACGAGGACAAAATCATAATGGCTAGTGACCTGCACACGCATACCAATTTCTCGGACGGAAGTTTTTCGCCGGAGGAGTTGTTGGCGACAGCAAAGAATGTCGGGCTGGAGTATCTGGCGATCACCGATCACGACACCGTCGACGGGCTCTGTCATCTTTACGAAAACGGGCTTTACCCCGCCAAGGGGCTCAAGGTGATCCCGGGTATCGAGCTCAAGGTCGCTCACGAGCGCGCGATTCACATCGTCGGATACAACATCGACATTTACAACGGCAAGCTGCTCGACAAGCTCAACGAGCTTACCGATGCCCGCTGGGTGAGATTCAGCGAGATAATGAAAAAGCTCCGCGAAAACGGCTGTCAAATCAAGGATGCGGACGTCTTAAAGATCGCCAACACGAGCAGGTCGATTGGACGCTCTCATATTGCAAGGGCACTTGTCAAAAACGGCTGCTTTAAAACTGTTCGCGATGCCTTCGACAAGATGCTCTCAAGAAACAAGGCGGCGTATGTGCCGCGCTATCTGCTCAAGCTCGAGGAGATTATCAAATTGATCAAGACGGCGGGCGGAACGGTTTGTTTGGCGCATCCGAAATTGGTCGGCGACGACGCGACGGTCAAGGAAGTATGTCGCAGCGGGATTGACGCGATAGAGGCGTTTTATCCGTGTCACACGCCCGACGACGTCAGGCGCTACATCATGCTCGCTCAAGAAAACGATTTAATGATAAGCGGCGGCTCGGACTTCCACGGGATTGCTTCGCGCTATGTCGAGAGGCTCGGCGAGTTCACCATCGACGACAAATTTGCCGAGAAGTTTTATCGAGCCGCATCATAGGCGGTGGTGATTTGGACGTAATTGCATTGGTCGGAGCGAGCGGCACCGGCAAGAGCTATCGGGCACTCCAAGTCGCGCAGGATCATCACGCCGACGCCATCATCGACGACGGCATCCTCATCCGCGGCGGCAAGATCATCGCCGGCTCCTCCGCCAAAAAAGAGAAAAACAAAATCATGGCGGTTCGTCGAGCGATCTTCGTGCTGCCGGGGCATGCCGACGACGTTCGCGCCGCCATTCAACGCATCAACCCGCACCGCATTCTGATCATCGGTACCTCCGAGAATATGGTGCACAAGATCGCCAAGACGCTCAAACTCCCGTCGATCCAGCTGATCATTCGGATTGAGGATATCGCGTCGAATCGGGAAATTCAAACCGCGCAATTCCATCGATTGAAGGAAGGCAAGCACATCATTCCCGTGCCGACGATCGAGCTCAAGTCGCACTTCTCGGGCTATCTGATCGATCCGCTTCAATCGCTGTTCAAGCGCTCGAGGATCAAGCGTCGCAAGCTGGGAGAGAAGTCGATAGTTCGACCGATTTTCAGTTATTACGGCAAGCTGATCATCGATGACCGCGTGATCCGCTCGATTGTCGAGAGGATCGTCCGCGCAAAGGAGTCGATCAAGAACGTCAAGCACGTCAACATCAAACACCTGATGCAAGGCGATGAGGATCGCGGGCTGGCGATCTCGTGCGAGGTGGTGCTCAACTACGGCAGCCACATTCCGACGCTGATATCGCAAACGCAGGCGCGCGTTCGAGAGGCGATCGAGTTCACAACGGGTATGGCGGTGCACGCGATTGATATCGTAGTCAAAGCGCTTTACGTCGAGCCGCAACGTCAGCTCGGCTGATATGATGATCTCCGACAGCGGAGATTTTTTTTGCGCCGAAGTCCAATCGGACATCGACGACGGGCGGGAGCAAATAAAATGTTTGTATTTTCGACTGCCATGTGATAAATTGATGAACAGTTAAACCAAGGAGGCTTCGCATTGGAAGAAAAAATTTTATCCATCCGCCGCGCCGCGCGGGAGGCTGTCTCGAGCGACGCGACCAATCTTAAAGAGCTTGACGCCGTCAGAGTCCGCTTCCTCGGCAAGAAGGGCGAATTGACTCAACTGCTTCGAGGCATGAATCAGCTCAGTGCCGAGGAGCGTCCGAAGGTCGGCAAGCTCGTCAACGAGGCGCGCGCCGAGATCGAATCGCTCATCGCCGACAAGACCGCCGAGCTCAAGTCGAAAGAACTTGCCGACAAACTTGCGACAGAGTCGATCGACATCACGCTGCCCGGTCGACACGCCCACGCCGGTCGTCTGCACCCGCTTACGCTGACGTTGAATCGCGTCAAGGAAATTTTTTTGCAGATGGGCTATACGGTCGAGGATGGTCCCGAGGTCGAAACGGATTATTACAATTTCGAGGCGCTCAACCTGCCGAAGGATCATCCCGCGCGCGACATGCAGGACTCGTTCTATATCACCGACGACATTTTGTTGCGTTCGCAGACGTCGCCGGTGCAGGCGCGGACGATGGAGCGGCATAAAAACAACGAGCCGATCCGCATGATCGCGCCGGGGCGGGTGTATCGACGGGACGATTATGATGCGTCGCATTCGCCGATGTTCACGCAGGTCGAGGGGCTGGTGATCGACAAGGGGATCACGTTCGGCGATCTCAAGGGCACGCTGGAGTATTTTTTGAAACAGATGTTCGGCGAGAAGGCACGAATGAGATTGCGCCCGAGCTTTTTCCCGTTCACGGAGCCGAGCGCGGAGGTCGATGTGTCGTGCGTGATGTGCGGCGGGCATGGGACGGATTGCAAGGTGTGTCGCGGTTCGGGCTGGCTCGAGATACTCGGGGCGGGCTCGGTGCATCCCGATGTGCTGTCGATGAGCGGCTACGATCCGAGCGTGGTGAGCGGATTTGCGTTCGGTATGGGGATTGAAAGGATCGCGATGCTCAAGTACGGCGTGGACGATTTGCGGCTGTTTTACGATAACGACGTTCGCTTTTTAAATCAGTTTTAAATTGGAGTGACTGCTTTGCAAGTTTCAATCAAATGGCTCAAAGATTACATTGATATAGATATCAGCGCGGAGGAGCTTGCCGAGCGCCTGACGATGGTCGGCGTGCCCGTCGAGAACGTCATCCGCGCGGACGCGGGGCTCGACAAGGTTGTCACCGGTCGCATCGAAAAGCTCACCCCGCATCCCGATTCCGATCACATGCTCGTCTGTCAAATGAATGTCGGCGCGGGCGAATTGCTTCAGATCGTCACCGGCGCCCCCAACGTCAAGGAAGGTCAAATCGTGCCGGTGGCGCTCGTCGGAGCCAACCTTCCTTGCGGCAAGAAAATTTCCAAGGGCAAATTGCGCGGCGTCGTTTCAAACGGCATGCTCTGTTCAGCCGACGAATTGAATCTCGACGTTGAGGAAGTCGAGCGCGGCATCTACATTCTTCCCGACGATACGCCGATCGGTGTACCGGCAGCGGGCGAACTCGGGCTCGACGACGCCGTTCTCGAGTTCGAGTTGACCGCCAACCGCGCCGATTGTTTCAGCGTGTTCGGTTTGCTCAACGAGGTTTCAATCGTTACCGGCAAGCCCTTTAATCTGCCGGCGATCACTGTCGATGAGGACGACGCTCGAGACGCCGCCGATATGATCAAGATCGGCATCGACGCGCCCGACCTCTGCAGTCGATTCTCCGCGCGGATGTTGACCGAAGTCAAGCTCGGTCCGTCGCCGGCGTGGATGCAGCAATGCTTGACGGGCGCGGGCATTCGCTCGATCAACAACGTCGTCGACGTGACCAACTTCGTGATGGTCGAGCTCGGTCAACCGATGCACGCTTACGATTACGATCAGATCGTCGGGCATTCGTTGACGGCGCGCAAAGCAATCGCCGGCGAACAACTTCATACGCTCGACGACTCCAATCGGCTTGCCAAGGGCGGCGAGCTCGTGATAGCCGACGGCGAAAAGGCGGCGGGGCTGGCGGGCGTGATGGGCGGCTTCGAGACGGAGATCACCGACAAGACGACGACGGTGGTGCTCGAGGCGGCGAATTTCAATCCCGCGTCGATCCGTCGCACCAGCCGCGCGGTCGGCTTGCACTCGGAGTCTTCGGGGCGTTTCGAGCGCGGCGTCGACATCAATAAGACAATCCTTGCGCTCGATCGCGCCGCTCAATTGCTCCAACAAATGGGGGCGTGCAAAGTCGTCCGCGGCATCGTCGACAATCATCCCGTGAAGAAGGCGCCGACTTCGATCGATTTCACCGTCGAGGCGATCAACAATCGGCTCGGAACCAATCTTCCCGCCGCCGATATGATCGGCATCCTCAAAAAAATCGGCGGCGCAATCACCGCCGTCGACGACAAGACTTATAACATAAAAGTGCCGTCGGAGCGCGGCGACATCACGATCGTCGAGGATTTGTCGGAGGAGGTCGCGCGCATTTACGGCTACGATCGGATCGAGTCGACGCTGCCCTTCGGTCGAACCGTGCAGGGGCATCAGACGCCCGCGCAAGATTTTGTCGACCGCATCAGATATGTTCTCACGCGGCTCGGGCTCAACGAGGAGCTGTCCTTCGCCTTCACCAATCCGACGACGTTCGATAAGCTCAACGTGCCGAGCGACAGCGATCTCCGTCAAGCGGTGCCGATCAAAAATCCGCTCAACGACGAATATCCGCTGATCCGCACGACGCTGCTGTCGGGCGTGCTCGAGAATGTGGCGCGGAATTTCTCTCGCAAAAATGAGGACGTCCGATTGTTTGAAGCGGCGCCGGTATTTCGCCCGAAGGCGCTGCCGATCGTAGAGCAACCGATCGAGACACTGAAACTTGCCGGAGCGATCAGCGGTCGGCGCGAACCCAAAAGTTGGAGTCAAGCCGCCGCCGAGGTCGATTTTTACGATCTTAAAGGCATCGTCGAGGAGCTTTTCGAGCGACTGTCGATCAAAAAATACTCCGTCGAGCGCGGCGAACACTTTGCGATGCATCCCGGCAAGACCGCCGTCTTCAAAAAGGGCAAGGAAGTGCTGATCACATTCGGCGAATTGCATCCGAAGGTCGCGGAGGCATTCGAGCTGACGAAAAAAGTTTTTGTATTCGAGGCGGACGTCGAAACGCTGATGAAGTACGCGTCGAAATCGTTCCGTTGCGAGGCGCTGCCGAAATATCCGTCGATCACGCGCGACTTGGCGCTGCTCGTCGATTACGACACTGCCGCGGGCGATGTCGAGAAGGTTATCGTCAAGAACGGCGGCAAAAATTTCGACGGCGTGATGCTGTTCGATGTGTACGCGGGCAAGAATATCGCCGACGGCAAAAAGAGTCTCGCCTTTACGATCAAGTTCCAGGCGATCGATCGGACGCTGACCGACGCCGAGGCGGATGAGGCTTTCGACAGGATTGTCGCCGCCGTCGAAAAAGACTGCAACGCACAACTCCGCAGCTGAAGGAGGAATATCGGGTGGCTGAACGCGACGACAAAAAACCGGGCGGGGTGCAGCGCGTGCAGATAGAGATTTTCGGTGACATCTACCGATTGCGCACCGACGACGAGGAGGGCTTGCGGCGCATAGCAAAGATCGTCGACAGCACGATGCGCTCAATGGCTCAAAACGCTCGCACGTTGGCAACCGCGCGCTTGGGAGTGCTGGCGGCGCTCAAGCTCGCGGAGGATTATTATCAGCTTAAGCGCGATTACGATGAGCTGCTTGCCCTTCTCGACGAGCATAAGTAATGAAAAATCCCTGCCGATCGATCATCGACGGGGATTTTTTATTTCAATGTCGAATGATAGTAGCGGCACAGGATCGGTTGAAGCGCGTAGATGATCGTCTCGCAGAGCTCCTCGAGCACCTGCCCTTGCGTTCTGTCGAAAAAATATCCGTGCTCGCCGCAGTACTGCATCACAATGCCGACGAATATGATCGTGAGCAAGGCGCTCGGCGCTCGGGCGCTCAACAGTCGACGGATCGGCACGTGTTTGATCAACAGGAACAACATCAGCAGCACGACGACGGCGATAAAAATATGCGCCTCGAATCGCCACGCGTAATCCGTCATCGGCACGAACACCGGTCCCGTCGTGTCGAAGTCCGTTTGATAGAACACCCGCCCCCAACTCAGCTCCCGCACCGTCAGCAGCACGAAGCCCAACGCGCAGAAAACATGGAACGCCTTCGCGCCGTGAGAATAGGAGTCGAGCATCAGGCGCAACGAATAGACGCTCGCGCACATCAACAGAACCACCTGAAAATTTTCGAACGGCCCGTTCTCGAAAGCGATCGAGGGCGGCAAGATTTTCGCCAGCGGCACGCTCAAAAGCAGCGCGATGAGCCCGCCGACGGTTGCTGTTTTATACATATGATCACGACTTTTTCTTTGATCACTTGGCGGCATTCGACGGAGTGTTGAACGCCGTCTTGAGCGCGCCGATAAATTCGTCGGTGACATCGACGCTCAAGGGATTGTCGGCGAACATGGCATTAAACGCGTGAAACGCCCCGGGGATTACGTGCAGCTCGACCGGCACTCCGACCTCCATCAGCCGTTGCGCGTAGTCGATCGCCTCGTCGCGAAACATATCCAGCGTCCCGATCATGATGTACGTTGGCGGCATGCCCGACAAATCCTTCGCGTGCGCCGGCGACGCGTACGGCTCCACGTTCGTCAGCTTATTGTTGAGATATGCCCGCCACGCAAATTCGTTCGCGTCACGATTCCACACGCGGTGATCCGTTATCTGATAGCTCGACGGCGTCGTGTCTGTGTAATCGAGCTGAGGGTAGAGCGGCATGTCGAAACAAACCTTCGGACCTTTTTCGTCGCGCGCCTTCATCGCCACCGCCACCGCCAGACCGCCGCCCGCGCTGTCGCCGACGATCGCAACCCGATCCTCATCGATCGGCAGACGGCTCTTGCGATGATTCGTCATCCACTTCAGCGCCGCGTAGCAATCCTCGACGTCCGCAGGATAAGGATTCTCCGGCGACAGCCGATAATCCGGCGCAACGATTATGCAATTGAGCTCCCGTGCCATCTTCAACAGCAGACCTTCATACAGCTCGGGGCTGCCGAAAATATGACCGCCGCCGTGCGTCCACAGGATCGCCGGATATTCCTTCAGCTTCGTCGTCGGTCGATAGATGCGAACGCGCAAATCCGGCACGCCGCCATTGAGGATCGTTACGTCCTCGACCGTCACGCGCGGGTCGGTCGGCAGCGTCGACGGATCCGGCATCAACGCCCGTCGATGTGTCTCAAAGTCGGTGTAATCGTTCGGTTGCATCGTCGACAAATCGTCGCGCAACGCCGGATTGATCATCGCGTCCAAATCCCACGCTTTATCATCGCCGGCGGCATCGACACTCCCGCTCGTCAAAAGGATCATCGCGGCGCCCAGCGCGCCGAGCAGTTTCTTTCGCATAAAAGTCCTCCCTTGATTTTCTTTGCGCCGATTATATAATGTTACGCGCAATTAATCAACAATGGGAGTGATGTCAATGCCGACACAAATGCAGGCGGCGCGCGCGGGTCGCTCGACCGAGCAGATGAAACTCGTCGCCGCCCAAGAAAATATTCCCGTCGAGACGATTCGCGAGCGCGTTGCCGGCGGCTCCGTCGTCATTTGCGCCAACGTCAATCATGCTTCGCTGACCGCTCCGCGCGGCGTGGGCGAAGGGCTCCGCACGAAAGTCAACGCCAATATCGGCACCTCGAGCGCCTTCCCCGATATTGCCCCCGAGCTTGACAAGCTCGACGAGGCGATCAGGTGCGGCGCCGATTCCGTCATGGATTTGTCGACGGGAAATCACATTAACCGCTCGCGGCGGACGATCATCGAGCACTCTTCGATTATGGTCGTGCGGCGCCGATTCCGTCATGGATTTGTCGACGGGAAATCACATTAACCGCTCG